>QMQA01000078.1 GCA_003648845.1 Candidatus Aerophobota bacterium | reverse complement strand
TTCTCCACATAACTACACACGTTTTCTGGTGATTGGAAGGGATTTTGCTGAGAGGAGTGGAGAGGATAAAACCTCCATCCTCTTTTCCATTAAAGACAGGGTGGGAGCCTTATACGATATGCTCGCCCCCTTTAGAAAATACGGGATTAATCTGACCAAGATAGAGTCCCGCCCCACAAAAAGAAAAGCCTGGGAGTATGTATTTTTTGTGGACTTTACTGGACACAAAGACGATGAGGCAGTTAAAAAGGCCCTGTCCGAGCTGGAGAAGGAGTGTCTATTTTTAAAGATTCTGGGCTCTTATCCTAAAGGAGAAGAATAAGAGGTGAGTTAAAATGGTTATAACTTTAAAACCGGGAACAACAGAGAAGGGAATTCAAGATGTGGTGAATAAGATAAAAGAGCTGGGATTTACTCCTCATATATCAAGGGGTAAGGAAAGAACGATAATAGGGGTGATAGGGGAAAATGCTATAAGGACCCGTCACATATTTGAGGCTATGTTTATTGTGGAATCGGTTACTCCTATATCCAAGCCTTATAAACTGGTTAGCAAGGAGTTCAGGAAAGATGATACTCTGGTGAAGGTTAAAGATGTTGTTATAGGCGGGGGTAGGGTAGTTGTTATGGCAGGTCCCTGCTCCGTAGAAGGCAGGGAAGTTCTTTTAGAGACCGCCCGGCTGGTTAAAGGAGAGGGAGCCTGTATTTTGAGAGGAGGGGCTTTCAAGCCCCGCACATCCCCTTATTCCTTTCAGGGATTGGGTGAGGAGGGTTTAAAGTATCTTGCCGAGGTATCCAGGATTACAGGGCTTCCTGTTGTCACCGAGGCAATGGATCCAAGGCAGCTTGAGCTTGTTTCCTCTTGTGCGGATATAATTCAGATCGGGGCAAGAAATATGCAGAATTTTGATCTTTTGAAGGAGGTGGGAAAACTCAAAAAGCCGGTTTTGTTGAAAAGAGGAATGGCAGCAACCCTGAAAGAGTTTCTCATGTCTGCTGAGTATATCGTATCAAGTGGCAATTACAATGTTATTCTCTGCGAAAGGGGCATAAGAACCTTTGAGGATTCCACGCGTTTTACCCTTGATTTAAACTCAGTAGCCTTGATTGAACTTTTATCCCATCTTCCGGTGATAGTGGACCCCAGTCATGGAACCGGAAATAGAGACCTTGTACTTCCTTTATCCAGAGCAGCGGTTGCTGCCGGTGCTGATGGTCTTCTGATAGAAGTTCATCCAAGGCCGGAGGAGGCTCTCTCCGACGGGTTTCAGTCCCTTACCTTTGAAGGATTTAAGCAGCTTATGTGTGAGGTGAGGAAGGTAGTCTCTGCCATAGGAAGGGAAATTTAAAAATGGAAGATGCTGAGGCTGATTTTTTAGTCATCCGGCCCTGCCGTTTTCTGCGGGGAAAGGTGGATCTTCCGGGAGATAAGTCCATCTCTCACAGAGCAATAATTTTATCCTCCATTGCAGAAGGTGTATCTTCTATTAAGGGAGCTCAAAGGGGGAAGGACCTTATTGCAACTTTAAGTTGTATGCAAAGCCTGGGAGTAAAGATAAAACAGGAGAAGGAAAATATAACTGTTGAGGGAAAAGGTTTAAAGGGACTGAGAGAACCTGAGAATGTGCTGGATTGCCAGAATTCCGGAACAACCATGAGAATCCTTGCCGGGGTTCTGGCAGGTCAGGATTTTTATTCAGTCCTTACCGGAGACTTGTCCTTAAGAAAAAGACCCATGCAAAGGATTGTTCAGCCTCTTTGCAAGATGGGAGCAAAGATCTGGGCAAGAAATGGATGCTTTGCCCCTTTAAGCATTAGAGGAGGAAAATTGCAGGGGATGAGGCATGAGCTGCCTGTAGCCTCTGCTCAGGTTAAATCCTGTCTTTTGCTTGCGGGCTTATATGCAGAGGGTGTAACCAGGGTTAAAGAACCTTATCTCTCAAGGGACCATACCGAGCGAATGTTAACTTACATGGGAGCAAAAATAGATGTGGATACCTCAGGAATAGCTATTCAGGGAGGCCAGAAACTTAGAGCAGGCTCTCTTTTTGTTCCAAAGGATATATCAGCTGCTGCCTTCTTTATTGCAGGAGCAGTGGTTCTTGAGGGTTCTTGGGTGAGGTTTGAAGGAGTGGGAGTTAACCGGACCCGGTGTGGATTTCTGGAGGCTCTTTGCAGTATGGGGGCAAAGGTAAAAATATATAACCGCAGACTTGTGTGTGGTGAGGAAGTTGCCGATGTGGAGGTAGAAGGTGGGGCAAAACTTGAGGGAGTTAAAGTGGGAAAGGATAAGATTCCTCAGCTTCTTGATGAGATTCCCGCTCTTGCTGTTGTGGCCTGTTTTGCCACAGGCAAAACTTTAATTGAGGGTGCAAGAGAGTTAAGAATTAAAGAGACAGACCGCATAAGGGCTCTTTGCAAGGAGCTTACCAGAATGGGTGCCAGTGTGGAGGAGAGAGAGGATGGAATGTTAATCTGTGGTGGAAGCAGGCTAAAAGGGACTGAGGTTAATAGCTGGGGCGATCACAGGATAGCAATGGCTCTTGCTATAGCAGGACTTTGCGCAGAAGGGGAAAATATAATTAATAATGCCCGATGTATAGATGTATCCTTCCCTGGTTTTTATAAAGTGCTGCATGAGGTTGCCGCTGGTTAAAAAAAGATATTTTTTGATAATTTTTCTGGCTCTGCTGGTGACTGGCAAATATTTAGTCTTTCCACCGGGAGAATATTACCCTGCGGAGGGGGAAAGGCAGAGAGCTCTTTTTTCCTTATCTCAGGTGGTGAGTTTTCTCTCTAAGGAGAGTCCCCGGGGAGCAGCTCTTGCCGGAGGAGCGGTTATTTTTGGGTTTAAAGAGGTTGCTTCGGATTTTTTATTTCTTCAGTCAATTCAGATTTTTGGTGACTGGGAGCTGGGAAGAAAGGAAAAATTCAAAAGGGTTTATCCTGTTTTGCAAACCATCACTCTTATATCTCCCCATTTTGTTCCCGCTTATTCCTTTGGAGCTTTAGTCCTGGAGGAGTTGGGATATGTAGATGAGGCGGTGGATCTTTTAAACAAAGGTATAGCTTTCAATCCCCGGGCTTTTGAACTCTGGCTTTACCGGGACTTTAGCATTCGTCTTTTTAGAACCAGAGAGTATAAAAAAGCTATTGAGGGGATAAAAACCGCCCTCAGGATAGAAGGCCATCCTCCTGTACTGGAAAGAATCCTTGCCTATGCCTATGAGAAAGATGGTCAGATTGAGGAGGCAATCAGGCAGTGGGAAAGAATTTATACTTCAACGAAAGATCCTGCTATAAAAAAGATCTGCGAAAGACATTTAAAGAAGTTAAAGGGTAAAAGGTAAAATGGAGCTTATAAAAGATATATCCATGATGCAAAACCGCTGCAGGGAGGAGAAATTAAAGGGAAGAAAAATCGGTTTTGTTCCTACCATGGGAGCTTTGCATAAAGGACACCTTGCCCTTATTCAGAAAGCAAGGGAGGATTGTGATTTTGTGGTGGTAAGTATTTTTGTTAATCCCACTCAATTTGGAGCAGGGGAGGATTTTGAAAGATATCCAAGGGACCTATCAAAGGACCTGAGGCTCTGTGAAGAAGAAGGAGTGGATGTTGTTTTTGCTCCCTCTGTGCAGGATATGTATCCTGAGGATTTTTCCACCTGGGTGGAGGTGAAAGGAAGGCTTACCGAAACTCTCGAGGGCTCATTCCGTCCCGGTCATTTTCGAGGGGTAACTACCGTTGTTGCCAAACTTTTTAACATTGTCAGCCCTGATGTTAGCTATTTCGGGAGAAAGGATTATCAGCAGGCCCTTATTGTTAAAAAGATGGTAAGGGAACTTAATATCGCAACACAGATTGTGCTTTTGCCCACAGTCAGAGAAGAGGATGGACTTGCTTCAAGTTCGAGAAATAAATATTTAAGCGATGAGGAGAGAAAAAAGGCAAGGGTTTTGTACAGGTCGCTTTTAAGAGCAAAGACAGAAATTGAGGATGGAGAGGATAACCCCTCCCGTATAATATCTTCCATGAAGGATTTAATCCGGGAGGAGGGTCCCCTGAGGATAGATTACATTGCCATAGTTGACCCGGATACCTTAGAGCCTGTTGAAAGGATAGAAGGAAAAGTTTTAATAGCAATAGCAGCCCAGGTCGGGAAAACAAGGCTGATTGATAATATAATAGCTTAAGGAGTTGGGCTTGTTAAAGATTATGCTATCGGCAACGGAGGTTTCAGGAGACCTGCACGGGGCAAATCTTGTCAGAGCCATAAAAAAAATCTGTCCGGAGTGTGAATTCTTAGGCGTTGGTGGGGAGAGGATGAGAGAGGAGGGTGTAGATGTAAGGATTTTCACCACCCATCTTGGAACAGTGGGAGTTGTGGAGGGGGTAAAGTTTTACCCTTCCTTTTTAAGGATAATATCAGAAGTTAAAAGGCTGCTTAAAGAGGAAAAGCCTGACCTTCTTGTTCTCATAGATTCACGGGATTTTAACCTTAAGCTTATACCTCTGGCAGAGAGGTTAAAGGTCCCCACTGTTTATTATGTTGCCCCTCCGGTATGGGCCTGGCCTGACTGGAAAATGAAAAAAATGTCAAGGAAAATTAACAAAATTATTGCTATATTCCCCTTTGAGGAAAAGATTTATAAAAAAGCAGGGGCAGATGTTGTCTGGGTGGGACATCCCCTGCTGGATGTGGTAAAACCTGCTCTGGATAAAAAAGAAGCCTTCAAAAAATTTTCCCTTGACCCCTCCCGTCCAGTAATTGGTCTTTTGCCGGGAAGCAGGGAGCAGGAGATAAAAGCTCTTTTGCCTTTAATGTTAAAAGCAGCTGAAAATATAAAAAAGAAGCTAAAAGAGGTTCAGTATCTTCTTCCAGTTGCCTCCTTTATTTTTCAGGAAAAAATTGCTAAAATGGTGGAAAAAAGCAAAGCTGAGGTTAAGATTTTAAACGATAATATTTATGATTTAATGAATATCTCCAGTTTACTCATTACCGCTTCCGGGACAGCCACTCTTGAGGCAGCCTGCCTGGGCATTCCTATGGTTATTGTTTACAAAACGCATATTACCACCTATCTTCTGGGAAAGGTTCTTTTAACCTTACCCTATGTTGGTCTTCCCAATATTCTGGCGGGCAGGAGGATAGTCCCGGAACTTTTGCAATTCAAGGCTACCGAAAAAAACCTCTCAGATACGGCTTTAAGCCTTCTTTCTCACTCCGGCAGGCTTGCCAGGATGAGGCATGAGTTAAAGCAATCTGTTAAAAAACTGGGTCCCCCTGGAGCTACAGAAAGGGCTGCCAGAGTTATAGTAGAAGAGGTAAAGGACAAAGGTCTAAGAAGTGAGCCAGGTTTCTATAGTAAGATGTAATAGCTACCAGCAGGAAAAAGTAGATGATGCAGTAAGAAAAAGTGTTGAGCTCATAGGTGGTTTAAACAAAATTGTTCATCCACAGGATAAGGTTCTTCTCAAAGTAAATGTGCTAAATGCTGATCCTCCTGAAAAGGCGGTGACCACACATCCTGCTGTTTTAAAAGCGGTAATAAGACTGGTTAAGGAAGCAGGTGGAAAGCCTGTGGTGGGAGATGCTCCTGGAATTGCCTATAAGGATGCAGAAAAAGCCTGGCAGATCACGGGTCTTAAAAAAGCTGCCGAGGAGGAAGGGGTAGAAGTTGTTACTTTCCGATGGGCAAGGCAGGTTGAAAGCTCTTTCAGCAAAAAAGTGCCCTATCTTCATATAGCAAGGGAGGCTCTTGATGCTGATGTGGTCATATCAATTCCAAAGTTAAAAACTCACAGTTTTGCTCTGTTTACAGGTGCTATTAAAAATCTCTACGGAACTATTCCCGGATTTAGAAAAAAAGAGCTTCATGCACGGGCTCCAAAACCCCGGGACTTTGCCAGACTAATGGCAGATATTCTCTTTACTATTCACCCTGCTCTCGCAATCATGGATGGGATTATAGGTATGGAAGGAAATGGTCCTGCAGCGGGCTCTCCACGCAAGGTGGGATTGGTTCTTGCCAGCAGGGACTTTGTGGCTATAGATGCGGTAGCATCAAGTATAATTGGCTACAATCCTCTGGATGTGGATATTATAAGAATAGCGGCTGAGAAGGGACTGGGGGTGGCAGAGCTGGGGAAGATAGATGTAAAGGGCACTGACCT
>QMQA01000077.1 GCA_003648845.1 Candidatus Aerophobota bacterium | reverse complement strand
CTCTTTATATGAATCAGAAGGGAAATGTATTAATAGTAGATGATGAGTTATCTATACGGGAAGCCTGCAGGAAAATTTTACTCAAGGAGGGACTGCATGTGGATGTTGCGGAAGATGGATTGGAAGCAAAAGAAAAAATAGAGAGGGAAAATTTTGATCTTGTCCTGATAGATTTGAAACTGCCCCACCTTAGTGGAGAAGACCTGTTGCACTGGCTTCGTTCTTTCAATCCAGATATAGTTCCTGTGATAATTACCGGCTATCCTTCATTTGATAGCGCAGTATCTGCAATTAGGGAGGGAGCTTATGATTATGTACCAAAACCTTTCACCTCTGGTGAGCTTCGTAGAATTGTTCGCCGGGGTCTTGAGAGAAAATTTTTAATTCAGGAAATGCACAAATTGCGTGAGGAGCAAGAGAAAAATCTAAAGTTAATCTCTCAGGAGAAAACAAAACTTAAAAGCGTTATTAATTCTATGGCTGATGGAGTGCTGGTGGTAAACAGGTATGGAAAGGTGGTTTTGTACAACTCTGCTATCAGGCATATATTAAATCTGTCTGGAAATTGTTTAGATAAGTCCTTAGAAGAAGTTATAAAGCGCCAGACCTTGATAAGACTGGTAAATTCACAACTTAAAGAAAAGAAAAAGAAAGTGTTTTCTCAGGAGATAGGTATTAATAATAGAGATTATTTAGTTAACGTGGCTTCAGTTAGTGATAACGGAGAGAAGTTGGGAGTGGTGGTTTCCTTTAGAGATGTTACCAAGCTCCGCAAACTCGCTGATATGAAATCAGCCTTCTTAAATATGGTCTCCCATGAGATACGCTCTCCTTTGAGTATTATTGAAGGTTATCTGGATGTGGTACTTAAAGGAATTGTGAAGGATGAAAATCAAATAAAGAGTATGATAGAAAGAGTTAAAGTTAGAACACAGACTCTCAGAGAGCTCACCGATGACCTTTTAAATCTTGCGCGGATGGAATCGGAAAAAATAAAAAGGGAGTTAGTTCCAATAAATCTCCAAGAAGTAATTTTAGAAATGGTTGAGTTTTATAAGGATAAGGCGAGAGAGAAAGAGATCAAAATAAACATAAATATAGAACCGGTTCCCTCTATCATGGCAGACAGAAATGATATTGCTTTGCTATTTACTAATCTGTTAGATAATGCTATAAAGTATAATGTTCGGGGGGGTAGTGTTGATATTCATGTAAAGAAAGAAGGTTTTGATTTGTGTGTAAAGATCAAAGACAGCGGAGTGGGGATTCCTAAGGAAAGCATAAAACTTATATTTGATGAATTTTACAGAGTTAAAAATGAGAAAACTCGGATGGTGCCAGGGACAGGATTGGGTCTTTCTATAGTTCAAAAGATAGTTAAAGCTTATCGGGGTAAAATAAAGGTTACCAGTAAGGAAGGGGAAGGAAGTAGCTTTTCGGTGTATCTTCCTCTGGAGAATCTATGTAGAGGTTTAGAATATGACTAAAGAGAAAGTTCCAGAAAGTGCAGCTGTTCGTCTTTCTCTCTATCTTCGACATCTCAGAGAAATGAGGGAAGAGGAGATGATATCTTCTGAGCAGCTTGCCCAGTTTATAGGAGTGTCAGGTGCAAGGGTAAGGAAAGATCTATCCTACTTTGGGCAATTTGGAACTCGGGGTAAGGGCTATATAGTAGGGAAGTTACGAAAACAGATCTCAAAGTCATTGGGTCTTAATAGAATATGGAATATAGGCCTGGTGGGTGTTGGGAAGTTGGGGAGGGCTCTGTTAAACTATTTTACTTTTAAGAAAAGTGGATTTTATATCAAAGCCGGATTTGACGTAAATCCAGATAAGATTGGCAAAAAAGTGGCCGGTGTAAAAATATATCATCCCTATCAGATGCCCAAAATAATAAGAGAACAAAAAATTCAGATGGGAATTATTGCTGTTCCTGCTGGAGCGGCTCAGGAGTCAGCAGATCTCCTTATAATAAGTGGCATAAAGGCTATTCTCAATTTTTCTCCTGTCAGAGTAATTGTTCCCTCTTATGTGAAGTTGAGAAATTTTGATATTACTTCCCAACTTGAAGTTATACCCTACTATATTATTAACAGTTCCCGTTTGACTTTGCCTAAAGGAAATTTAAGTATTTCTGATGATTAATCATAGCCTGATCTAAAGAATATGTGTTTTTTAGCTTCCCCAAAATTTCAGGAGAAAGATAAAATTGGTAAGTTATATACACCCAAGCTGTCTAAAAAAATTTTTTCAGGAAACGAAAGGATTCCTTGACCGAGCATAGAAATAGGCTACAATGTTTTAAATATCGAAAAAGGAGGAGATTAAATGAGAGAAAAGGTTCTTATAGTAGATGATGAGGTTGATTTTGTGGAGATTAATAAAGCAGCTTTAGAGAACAAGGGGTATCAGGTAATATCCGCTTACAACGGAGAAGAAGGTGTTAAGAAAGCTCTCGAGGAAAAACCAGATATAGTAATACTGGATGTGATGATGACCACAAAAACAGAAGGATTTGATGTTGCTCGTGAGCTGAGAAAACACAAAGAGATGCAGGATACACCTATAATAATGCTAACAGCAATAAGGGAAAGGATGGATATTAAATGGAAAATACAACCTGATAAGGAGTGGCTACCCGTAACCGAATTTTTAGAAAAACCTGTACCTCCAGACAAGTTAATAGAAAAAGTGGAGGAAATGCTCAAAAAAAAGAAAAAATAAGCCTGTAATTAATGGCTAAGTTATCCTTTCGATGGAAAATTTTCTGGTACTTCACGCTGGTTATTGTTATAATAGGGACTCTTGTTATTCTGGTATGCGGCTTCCAAATTTTCCAAATTGTCTTTGAGGAAGCAAAAAACAGAGTTGCTGCGGATTTGCGGGTGGCTCACAGCTTTTTTGATAAAAAGCTGGAAAAGATGGAAGCGACTTTGAGTCTTATTGCAGAGAACCAGTTGGTTATAGAATACCTGAGAAAAAACCAGCAACTTTCCCCGGTTATAAAATCCTCTCTTGAGAGAAAAAGGGTTGATTTGGGGTTTGACATTCTTACCTTATGCGATAAAGAAGGAAAAGTTGTGCTTCGTACTCACCCTCCATACTACACTGGAGACTCTTGTCTACCAAATCCACTTATCTCAAAGGCACTTAAAGGAAAAAGTGTATCAGGTATCGTGATAGTTCCTCCTCAAAAGTTAAGGATGGAAGGAGAGGATTTAGTTCAACAAGCATACATCCCTTTTAAACCTACTCCCCGGGCTAAACCTCGTCCCGAAAAGGCAGAAACTTCGGGGATGTTTTTAATAGCTGCTGTGCCGGTGCTATTAGCAGATGGAAAGGTAATAGGTGCTTTATATGGAGGAAATCTTTTAAACAAAAACTACCACTTCGTCGATTATGTAAGAGATATGGTCTTTAAAGAGAAGGAATATAAAGGAAAACCATTTGGAACTGTTACCCTCTTTCAATGGGATGTGCGGATAGCTACCAATGTAAAAGAAAAAGATGGCTCTCGGGCTATCGGGACAAGAGTTTCCAGAGAAGTGTATGAGAGGGTTCTGGAAGAGGGAAAAATATGGCTGGAAAGAGCTTTTGTAGTTAACAATTGGTATATATCAGCCTATGAACCAATATACGATCCTGCCAATAAGATAATAGGAATGTTGTATGTGGGTGTTCTGGAAGATAAATACGTTGATATTAGGAACAAAATCTTTCTGAGTTTCCTGCCTATAATATTCGGAGGTATTGCTGCTGTCCTAATTATTTCTTATTTATTATCTGGGGGACTTTCTAAACCTATAAAGAGACTGGTAACAGCAACAAATCGTATTGCAAGAGGGGAGATGCAGTACATTTTAGAAAGAGAGAAAAAATATCCCAAGATTCATAAGTTGCCATATAGTGAAATTCAGGAGTTGATACGAAATTTTAATCAGATGGCCGCTGCTTTATACAAAAGAGAGACAGAATTAAAGAAAGCAAATGATGACCTGAGACAGATAAATCGTAATTACATGGAAATACTTGGTTTTGTAACTCATGAAATTAAGAATCGGTTGGGTATTATACTGGGTAGTGCTTACAATTTAAACCAAGGAATAGTAGGAAAATTGAACGAAGGACAGGAAAAGATGGTGAATATATTGTTGCGAAATACCGAGAGACTTAGTGAGATGATAAAAAATTACCTTGACTTAAGTAGAATAGAAAAAGGAGAGTTAAAAGTTAACAAGCAGGAGGTTGATTTTAAGAAGGATATTCTGGAGCCAGTTTTAGATGAATTTAAAGGTCAATTTGAGGCAAGGGGTATACTCCTGGAGGTAGATATACCTGATTCTCTCAAAATTACAGCGGACCCAGACCTTTTAAAAATAGTGATGGAAAATCTTTTAAGCAATGCTATAAAATATGGGAGAGAAAAAGGCGCAGTAAAAATAGAAGCTCAAAAGGAGAAGGATAAGTGGAGAGTGAGTGTGTGGAACGAAGGTGAAGGAATCTCTAAGGATGAGATAGATAAACTTTTTACCAAATTTACCCGTCTTGGTGGGGAAAAATTCAGGAAAGAACAAGGAAGCGGACTGGGTCTTTTTGTTACCAAGGAGATTGTTCAAAAGCATGGTGGAGAAATATGTGCTGAGTCTGAGGAAGGAAAATGGGCTAAATTCATATTTACCCTACCTTCAAACTGATTTCACCTATTAAGAAAATAAAGAACTTTTAGTTTTTTCTTTGCTATCTGGGGAAATCAGTCCGGTTCCATTAATCATTAATCTTTGATAAAGGGTTTTAGGAGTATTGTACCTTCCGTATGCCTCTTTTTTGTGAGAAGAGTTGACTTTTTTGGATAGTATTGTATAATATATTCAGTATTAATAATTCAATATGAGGAAGAAACAGTGGAATCCAGAATAAGGAATCGTCCCAATTTAAGTGAGGATGTATATGAGGCAATTAAAAAAAGACTGGGCGACAGAGACCTGCAACCTGGAGCAAAGATTAAAGAGGAAAAGCTGGCAAGGGAACTTGGAGTAAGCAGAACCCCGATAAGAGAGGCACTTAACAAACTTGAAAGAGAGGGACTGGTAGAGATTATCCCCCGTTATGGAACTTTTGTAGCCAACCTTTCCCCTCAGGATATAGAAGAGATATACGATTTAAGAGCAGCATTAGAGGCCTTGGCTATCAGGTTAAGCTTTTCAAAAGTTGATAAAGAAAAATTCCATAAAAAGCTTTTAGAGATAGCAGCATCCCATAAAAAATGTGAGGAATTTGTAGAAAAAGGCAATTTTGAACCCTATATTAAAGCAGATATCACCTTCCATAATTTCCTTGTTACCTCCAGCCAGAACTCAAGACTTATCCAGATAATGAAAAATCTTAATGCCCAGATTCAACTTTGCAGAATGGAGTCTTTTTCAGTTCCTGGCAGGGCTAAAAGGTCCTTAAAAGAGCATGAGCAGATCATAGATGCACTTTTACAGGATAATATAGATAAGGCAGAAAAGCTTATGGTAGAGCATTGTATGAATATTAAAAAGAATGTACTTTATTTTTTAAAATCAAGGAGAAGATAAAAAATAATTTAACCAAAGGAGAGGAAGATGGCTAAAGTAGAAGAGTATGAGATGCCGGATGAGCTTTATTACCATAAAGAACATATGTGGGCAAAAGTTGAAGGGAATAAAGTTAAGGTAGGTTTAAATGATTTTTCGCAAAAACTCGCCGGCGAGATAAGTTATATTGAAATGCCTGAGGAAGGAGATGAGGTAGAGCAGGATGAGGTTGTGGGTAGTTATGAGACAGGTAAGTGGCTGGGTAAGTTATACGCTCCTTTATCTGGAAAGATAATAAGTATAAATGAAGAGGCAGAGGATGATCCTACACTGGTAAACAAAGACCCCTATGGTGAAGGATGGCTTTTTGAGATGGAAATGAGTGATCCTGCTGAGCTTGATAATTTAATGAAAGGAGAAAAAGCAATCTCCTGGCTAAAAGAGGAAATAAAAAAGCATGCAAAGAAAGAATAATATCCTTGAAAGTGAAAGAGCTTTACCAAAGATGGTGAAATGAGTGAAAAAGAAGAAGAGATTATTAAAGTAGATAAGCTGGATCCAAATTTTAAATATGAGATTCAAAAACAACCCGGGGGTGAGGGTATTACTCGCTGTTTTGCCTGCGGAACTT
>QMQA01000076.1 GCA_003648845.1 Candidatus Aerophobota bacterium | reverse complement strand
GTATTTGTCAGACACTCTGTGCCAGTAGTATCTGGTATTGACTGTGAAAAAGGTGTAGTTTATGAGCATATAAAAGTATCCCAAGGAGTTTTAGAGGTAGCGGGAGAGCATATTATGAGTGAGGCAGGACCTCTTCGATATTACGAAAATTTCTTTGGAGCCGATGAGGCTTTGACAAACTTTGCACCTGGGCGCTCTTTGTGGGTAGCAACTTTAATAATCACGGGGAATAGCCGCGAGGAAGCCTGGGCCAGACGGTGTGAAGTCATCAAGGACATTAGGGACTATTTTGGGTTATCAGTCTATCATGATTCAGCTCCAGCTAAGTCAGTCCCGGGTGCAGTGTCCCTTGAAAGTTTTCTCTGAGAAAAGGCGAAGTGGAATGACTCGTCTATCAAGTGAACTTCTAACGGGTATAGAGGTGGAACTTGATATTTATGACAAAGAGCTATTGAGAAAGACAGGCTCTACCCTTAGGCAGATTGCATGTCGTGCAGCCGGTGTCACACAACTGGAACTGGATACTGCTGCTAACTCCTCTCAGATAGCAGTGATTCCAATTACCTCGGGCAAAGGTATCATTGAGGGATTTTGTGATGCTGTGCAAAGTATTGTTAACTATCTTGGTTTTAAAGCTTTTATTACACACTGTCATGATGTTAGCGGATTGGCAGAAGGAATTGAGAGAGGGGCAGAGGTTATTTTCTTAGCCGATGATGAGCGCTTTGTTGCTATAAACCTGCCTTATAGGAGGGTAGTGGATAATACAGAAGCTACAGGCAGGGGGTATGTTGCTGCTCTGGAGTGCTTGAAGGGGAACTTACATGGCCAGAGTGTACTGGTGATAGGAGCAGGTCGAGTGGGAAGAAGTGCTGCACGTGCTCTTAAGGAACTTGGTGCCAAAGTAGCAGTTTTTGACATTGACCAAACGAAAGCTGAAATCCTGGCAAGAGAATATAAGTTCGGGTTGGAAAAGAACCTTGCTGAAGCCTTGCATAAGTATACAACTTTGATTGATGCATCTCCTGCTCCTAATATTATACAAGCCGAGCATATTAAACCAGCTACTGTCGTTGCTGCTCCCGGTATTCCTCTCGGTTTGAGCAATGAAGCGTGCTCTCTTGTTGAGGACCGTCTGGTGCATGACCCTCTACAAATTGGTGTAGCAACCATGCTTGTAATGTCTGTTTTAGATAAGTAATTTTTGGAGGAGTAAGATGCTAATTGTGGGAGAGTTAATAAATACTTCCCGTCAAGTAATTAAGTCGGCTGTAGAGGAGCGAAATACTGCTTTTATTCAAAAGATAGCTCGTAAACAGGTGGAGGCTGGTGCTCACTGCCTGGATGTTAATTGCGCCACAATGATGGAGGATAAACCAGAAGCTATGAAATGGTTGGTGGAGACGATTCAGGAAGCAGTAACATCACGACTTTACATTGATACTCCTAATCCCGAGGCATTGGAAGCTGGCCTGAGGCTTGTCAAAACGCTCAACCGATGATTAACTCTATCACTGCTGAAAAGGAAAGGTATGAGGCCGTTTTGCCTCTGGTGTTAAAATATAAGGCAAAGGTTATTGCCTTGTGCATAGATGATAAAGGTTTACCGGAGGCAGCTAAAGACAGAATACCTGTTGCACGTTGGCTGGTGGAGAATCTGACATCGGCCGGGGTTTCAAAAGATGACATCTATTTAGATCCATTGGATAAAGTTTTGATGGGATTTTTTTATGCATCAAGGGCTCTTTTGGGACAAGATCAGTTTTGCAAAGAATACTTATCAGCCCACCGAGGAGGACTTTATAAATAAGTTTTCGGGAAAAAATAAGCTGTCTGATTTTCGCATGATGGGGGGGGTAGATCGGAAGGATCAACGTAGATTCTAAATCTACGTAGCCGGGTGTAACTCCCGGACTCCCCGCCAATACATCAGGGTTGTGAGAATGGCTGAAAATAGTGACTTAAAAGAGAAAAAGGTCGTTACTAAAAAGAGCAAAAAACGCTATTATCCAAAACGGGTTAACTTTTTTTGGCTTATTCAAAAGGTGAAATTGTGGCCGTCACGCCGGGGTATCCTCCATGGGGTTAAATCATTTAAGGTGATGGGAACCTATGGTAAAATAATTACTCACTGTAACCAGCAGCTAATGATTCGTGATTCTAAAAGAAGTCGGGCAGCACGCTGGCTTCGTAATAAGTGGTTCTTTGATAAGTGTCCAAAATGCCAGATTCCAAAGTGGAAATTGGAAAAATTTTACTCGACGTTTTTTAAACGAGATTGGAAATCTTAGCTGGTATGTTTTGTGCGATACACTTCAATCTTTTTTGAAACATAATACCACTTTTCTTACACGGAAGGGAAGAATGAGGGGATAAAATTTTGAGAGGAGGTGCAAAATAAAAAAAGTTAATCTAACCTCAAAAATTTTTATGTCTAAAAGGGGGTTTGGTTAAAATGGGGAAATTTTATACGAGAATGGGAGATGGTTCTTTAATTCAGCTGAGCGAAAGTGAGCTAAGAAGGGATTTGGAAGAGGGTACCAGGGATGCTGCAGACAGAGGAAAAATTTCTCCTCTTTCTGAAAATGAGCTGCGATATCTTTTTGAGATTTACAGTGCCCCTTCTAAATTTGTCAGTGTAGAGCCAGGCAATGAAGTGGTTCTTACTTATGATGCTGGCACTCTTAAGATTAGACGTGTGGGAGTGTCGACAAATAGAATTCAGTCACTTCAAATTTACGAAAAGCTTTTAGGGGCTGATACTATGGAGCTTGCCCATGTTGATTACAGTTTTAAACCTGTGAAACCTATTGTAGGTAATGAACAACCAGTGTTAGAGCAAGCTTTGTTGGTTACAACTGTTCCTTTGTTTTATGGAGCTATGCCTAATTTGGGCCTGTATTCCCAACCAGATGGTCCCTGTCCCAATCCTTCTGAACTATTGCCCAAAGGTAAAATATCCGAGGCCAGGGCATCTTATGAGGAAGCAGTGGAGCTTGCTGTTAAGGATATGGTTTACGTAGCAAGCGCAATGTATGAGTCAGGTGCAGATGGTATTAACTTTGACACAACAGGTGCAGCAGGAGATGCTGATTTTTTAGCTACTTTGCGAGCAGTTGAGATACTAAAAAAGAAATACCCTCAGATGTGTGTTGAAGTAGGGATGGCAGGAGAGTTTGTTTTGGGTATGCACGGGGAGTTGTCTTATAAAGGGACACGTTTGGCAGGTTTGTATCCTCACAAGCAGGTTGAATTAGCGGAAAAAGCAGGGGTTACCATTTTCGGCCCTGTGGTTAACACTAACACAAACAAATCATGTCCATGGAACGTGGCTCGAGCAGTTACTTTCATAAAAGCCTGTGTCGAAAATTCCAACATACCTATTCATGCTAATATGGGTATGGGAGTTGGGGCGGTTCCTGTAACTGATCATCCTCCCATAGATGCAGTGTCCAGAGCTTCCAAAGCTATGGTGGAGATAACCAGGTTGGATGGATTGTAGGTAGGAGTAGGTGATCCGCTGGGGATGGCTATCACTCACGCCATTGCCTCGGGCATAGGCGGAATGCGCACTGCCGGAGATCTGGTGGCGCGTATGCAAATGTCCCGAGGGATGAAGATAGAAGAGGCGAAAAAGTATGTAGCTGACAAATTAGGAGTTTCCCTGCTTGACCTTGTAGACCCGGTGGTTATGAGTGAGGTTCGTGAAGATTTGAAGATAGGTATGGTCACACCACTTCCCGGACGTGCTAAAGGTATCGAGGCTAAGTTTCGTATAGCAGAACTGTTGGATGTTGAAATTAATTGTGTAAATAGATTTATGGACAGATCAGGGAGAGAAATCAAGTCTTTATAAATTTGTTCTAAAGATAAAAGGAGTATGAAAATGAGCAATTCAAAAAAGACAAACCAAAGTTTGCTCAAGGAAAGAAATAGACATGTTGCCCGGGGCTCATCTTACGCCACTCCCCTGTTTATATCTGAGGCAAAAGGAGCTTTGATTAAAGATGTGGAGGGAAAAGAATACATTGATTTTGCAGGTGGGATAAGTGTGGTGAATGTAGGACATTGTCCTGATGAAGTGGTACAAGCCATAAAAGACCAAGCTGAAAAGTACCTTCACACCTGCTTTATGGTGGTGATGTATGAACCTTATGTGGCTTTAGCTAAGAGGTTAAACCAGATCACCCCGGGCAGGTTTGAGAAGAAGACCGTATTTTTTAATAGTGGAGCAGAGGGAGTGGAGAATGCAATCAAAATAGCAAGATCGTACACGAAAAGAGAAGCTGTAATCTGTTTTGAAAGCGCTTTTCACGGTAGAACATTATTTACTTTAAGCCTCACCAGTAAGGTAAAGCCCTACAAGTTTGGTTTTGGTCCCTTTTTCCCCGAAGTTTATCGAATCCCTTATGCTTACTGTTATCGCTGCTCTTTTGGGATGAGTTATCCTTCCTGCGAAATTCGCTGCGCCGATTACCTGAAAGAGGTTTTCCATACCCATGTTACAGCTGAAAATGTTGCAGCCTTAGTGGCTGAGCCTGTTCTGGGAGAGGGAGGATTTGTGGTGCCTCCTAAGGAGTTTTTTCCCAAGCTAAAAAAAATTTGTGAGGATGAGGGAATTGTATTTATTGCTGATGAGATACAAACCGGGTTTGGCAGAACAGGAAAAATGTTTGCCATGGAGCATTTTGATGTTGAGCCTGATATTGTGGTAAGCGCTAAATCAATAGCTGCGGGTTTACCCCTTAGCGCAGTTACAGGAAAATCTGAGGTGATGGACGCTCCTCAGGTAGGTGGGTTGGGGGGCACCTTTGGAGGTAACCCGGTAGCATGCAGGGCTGGCCTTGCTGTATTAGATATAATCGAGGAGAAAAATCTTATTTCCAGGGCGCAGGAGATTGGAGAAAAGATCTTTCAGAGATTTAAGCAGATGCAGGAAAAATATCCAGTTATTGGAGATGTTAGAGGCTTGGGAGCAATGGTGGCTATGGAACTGGTAAAAGACAAAGAAACTAAAGAACCGGCAGAAGAGGAAACTAAACTGGTAATTAAGAAATGTTATGAGAATGGATTAATTTTACTTAAAGCTGGCACTTACAATAATATTGTTCGGACTTTGGTGCCTTTGGTTATTACTGATGATCAGCTTGAAGAAGGGCTTTCTATTTTAGAGAAAGCGATCCAGGAGATAAGTTAAAAAGAATGTGATTAGGCCCGTTTAGCATCCATAAAAAATTGCTGTGGTATGCATGATTGTTTAATTTTCGGTAGATAATGCGCATGTATTCCATTTGCCGAAAATTGAGCAGTATCCGTATGCCTTGCCTTCTCACAGGTGGGAAGGAAGGAGTCATCCAGCGGCATTAGATAGCTGGAGAAGCTATCCTTTTAGTTATACGGGCGTGGGGAAAGTTAAGCAAACCTTTCTTCAAATTGTTGAGGAACGAGTTTGGGATTGCTGGACAACAAGATGCTAATTCTGTATCTACAGAGGGAGAATATCCTGGATTTGTATAAAAGGAGTACGGAGGGATAAGGAAAAGCTTGCACAATTGAGTTTTTTTGAAGGAGAATGCAATGAAAGGATTCCACAATAAAGTTTTACATATTGATTTAAGTGAAAAAAAGTTCTGGAGTGAGGATATCCCTGATACAATTCTTAACTCTCTTTTAGGTGGTAGAGGCCTTGGAGCCTACCTTTTGTGGAAGAACTTAAAGGAAGGTACAGACCCTCTTTCCCCGGAAAATGTCCTTATTTTCGCAACAGGTCCTCTTACAGGAACTAAGATGATGGGTGCAAGTAGATATGCAGTTTTTACCAAGTCCCCTTTAACAGGTTTTTTTGCTGACTCATACTCTGGTGGTGATGTTGCACCAAAGATAAAAGCTACCGGCTATGATGCCATCCTTATAAAAGGAGCCTCTTCCTCTCCTTTATATCTTGAGATATCAGACAGAGAGGTTAAATTTCACCCTGCCAGCCACCTCTGGGGAAAGGATACCTACCAGACAGAGGATAAGGTTCTGGAGGAGGTTGGCGTTCCCGGAGCACAGACAGTGGTGATAGGTCCTGCAGGAGAAAACATGGTAGCTTTTGCCTGCCTGGAGAACAATTACTGGAGAAGTGCCGGCAGGTGTGGAATGGGGGCAGTTGCAGGCTCAAAGAAATTAAAAGCTATTGTCTTTCATGGAAATGCAACCTGCCCTTTAGCCAGTGATGATATGCTTGATGATTATGTAAG
>QMQA01000075.1 GCA_003648845.1 Candidatus Aerophobota bacterium | reverse complement strand
TTATTGCAAGACGCATAGCTAATTTCTTGAGCCCGATACTGTTACCCCCGTACTGGGTGTTAACACTGTATACGATGTTATCCTGAGTATCAATGTAGATCCTGCGCTCACTTACATTTTTACCCCCTGAGTTTTATCGAAATTGAGATTATATGGGCTAATTATAGGAATTATCCCTCCACTGTCAATGACGAAAAATTTTCCACTGCGAGACTTGACAGGGCAGGGAGGTTTTGTATAACTGGAGAAACTTTAATTTTGCCAGTCAGTAAAAAGATAAAAAAGGAAAAAAATAAATGCTGAATTTACCTCAAAAATTAGCCAGATTAGAGAAGGAAAAAAGGGTCATTAAGGTAGGGATTGTTGGAGTGGGACAGATGGGAGCAGGAGTAGCAACTGTTATCACGAAAATGAAAGGAATGGATGTTCTGGCTCTCGCTGATGTTGACAGGGGAAAGGCTATAAAAGTCTTTGAGGAGGTAGGAGTTTCACCCAGAGATATTTTTTGCTCGGATGATCCAGATGCATGCAACAGAGCACTGGATAAAGGAATGCGGGTGGTGACGGATAAAGCCGAGGTTATCCCTTACCTTTCTTCCTTAAACGCTATAGTCGAAGCTACAGGTGTTCCCCGGGTGGGGGCAGAGGTTGCCTTTAAAGCTATAAGGAATAAGAAACACATTATAATGATGAATATAGAAACTGACGTTACAGTTGGTCATATTCTTTTAGAGCTTGCTAAAAATGCTGGTGTGGTTTACACAGTAGGAGCAGGAGATGAGCCAGCTGCTATAAAGGAGATTTATGATTTTGCTACCTCCTTAGGATTTAAGGTAGTAGCTGCAGGGAAAGGTAAAAATAACCCTCTTGATAGAGAAGCAACCCCTGATACTCTAAAAGATGTTGCTTTTAAAAAAGGGGTGAATCCCAAAATGCTGTGTGAATTTGTGGATGGTAGCAAAACCATGATCGAAATGACTGCCGTTGCCAATGCTACAGGTCTTGTTCCTGATGTGAGAGGAATGCATGGTCCAGAGTGCAAGTTAAGTGATCTTACCTCTTTTTTTTCTTTAAAAGAAAAGGGCGGCGTTCTCAATCAGGAGGGAGTGGTTGATTATGCTCTTGGTGAGGTAGCCCCTGGAGTTTTTGTGGTTTTTACCACGGAAAACAAACGCCTGAGAAAAGACCTTGAATATCTGAAGATGGGAAAAGGTCCCGGTTACCTCCTCTACCGTCCTTACCACCTTGTCAGCATGGAGGTTCCTTTATCTGTTGCCAGGGCGGTCATTTACCAGGAGCCAACTGTAGTATCTCTGGGAAAGCCTGTTGCGGAGACAGTTGCTGTTGCCAAGAGAAATTTGAGAAAAGGAGAAAGGATCGATGGCATTGGAGGTTTTGATGTTTACGGCTTAATTGAAAAAGCATCTGTTGCCTGGAAGGAGAATCTTTTACCTTTGGGCCTTGCAGAAGGAGCAGTGCTCAAGGAAAATGTTAAAAAAGGTGATTGTATTAATCTGTCTCAGGTAGAACTTGAAGAAAGTCTCCTGGTGAGTTTAAGGAAATTGCAGGATGCTCTCTTTTTGGGATGATATTTTTTTCGGTCCAGGATGGTTACCGTTTACAATGACCAGATTTCCGAACATCAAAGGAACTTAACCAATTCCTGTTCCCGGAGGCATCTACCAGAGCTTCTGGTAGCGCTCGATTCAAGTGTAAGAAGGGTAATGAGAGTATCTTGTAAACTGCAGGTAAACAAGGCCAACATGCAAAAGAATTTTAGATTGGATCAGGGTAGGATAATTGCTGAGCCTCTTTATATATTATTAGCAGCTAAAGGTCATCCTGATGCCCATGAGTACGTAAGGAGAAAGATTTTTGAGTTTTTCAGGAAAAATAAACCTTTATCCAGATCATGTAGTGATGGATAATGAAGGGTTTGTAAAGGAAAGTTATGTTTAGAAAGATACCTTCAACTATGGCTACCCAGCATCCAGATAATGCTGGGTGTGTTTGGTGGCTGGGTAAACCTTTCATAGACAGCAAAGATGAAATTAAAGAAGCTCTTGTTTCTTTGGGAGAGCTAAGTTGTGAGGAATTTATGTGGGACTGGGAAGGAAAATATGTGGATGAGGCAGTAATTGAGCGACTCTTTGAAGAAGATTTTCCCTTTTTTCAGAAAAGACCCTTAGGTAAAAAGGTGTTTATTACCTACCGAATACCAAATATCTGGGTTGAAAAAGGAAGCTATAGGGTCTTGCGTGCCTTTGCCAATGTTCTTACTGCCAGTGATATAGCCAGAGATTTAAAACTGCATTACCCTCCTGTATTTGAAGTTATACTTCCCATGACCACAAAAGCAGAGCAGCTTGTATATCTTCAGACCAAGTTTGCTGAACTGTCCCATCTTTTAAGAAAAGATGTGCAAACTAAAATTGGATCCGGTAGTCCTGAAACTATTGAGATAATTCCCCTGATTGAGGATATTCCTTATCTGCTTGGAGTAGATAATTTACTTGAGGAATATGTATCTCTTTATAAACAAAAATTTTCCAGGATTAAAAAAATAGAGCATATTCGCCCCTTTATTGCCCGCTCTGATCCTGCCTTAAACTATGGGTTGGTTGCGGCGGTCCTATCAGCAAAAGTTGCCATCTCAAAGATATACAAAATATGTGAAAAACTTGATATTAAAGTTTATCCCATAATCGGTTGTGGAACAGTTCCTTTCAGGGGACATCTTTCACCCCGCAACATCACCAATTTCCTAAGAGAATATCAGGGAATAAAGACAGTAACAATTCAATCTTCTTTTAGATACGACTATCCCTTAGAGGAAGTAAAGGAGGCTATAAAGACTTTGAGTGTGGAGCTCGCAAACCAGAATAATATACCTTTTATAAGCAGGAGTGATTTGACAGGTATAGAAAAACTTGTAAAAATATTCAAGGATTCTTACCGCAGGGAGATTGTTAAAATAGCTGGATTGATAAACGAGATTTCAGGATTTGTCCCTCGGCGCAGAGAAAGAAGACTCCATATAGGTCTATTTGGTTATTCTCGAGAATTTACCAGGGGGATTCACCTCCCGCGTGCCATTACCTTTACTGCCTCTTTATATTCTTTGGGAATTCCCCCTGAGATTATCGGTGTAGGCAGGGCCTTAAAGGTAGCTCAAAAAGAAGGTTTGGAGGAAATTTTAGAAAAATACTACTTAAATTTAAAATGGGATTTAAAAGAAGCCTGCGGTTTTGTTAATCGGGAAAATATAAAGAGACTGAAAAGAAAATATCCCAGCCTTGAATATATAGAGCAGGATTTGGGATTAATAGAAAGAATTTTAAAAATTCCCACAGAACCTGTAGCAAACAAACAGCTTATTCACAAAAACTTAACCTCCAATATTCTTCTTTTCCTGGAGGAGGATAAGGATGTAACTCAATTGATTGAAGAGGCGGGGATTTTAAGAAATTTTTTGGGATAAAAGTAACGCTTTAGTTGTTTGATTCCCGATAAAGTGGCTAAATTTCAAAAAAGGAAAGATGTAATGAATATGCACAGCCAACCATTACAATCAACAGAGCTTGCGGATGTTAAATTTTTTAAAAGAGGAAAGGTTAGAGATATCTATGATTTGGGAGATAGACTTTTAATTATTTCAACAGATAGAATATCTTGCTTTGATGTTGTTTTGCCTACCTGCATTCCGCACAAAGGAGAGGTTTTAACTCGTCTTTCCGTGTTCTGGTTTGAGTTTACCAAAGATATTATTGCCAATCACCTGATAACCCCTAACGCAGATGATTTTCCAGAACAGCTGCAAAAGTATAAAGAACTCCTGAAGGGCCGCTCAATGTTAGTAAAGAAAGCAGAGCCTATACCGGTTGAATGTGTGGTGAGAGGGTATCTGGCTGGCTCGGGATGGAAGGAGTATAAAGAAACACAGTCTATCTGCGGGATAAAATTACCAAAGGGTTTGAGAGAGGCAGATAAATTACCTGAGCCAATTTTTACCCCGGCAACAAAGGAGAATGCAGGTCATGACATTAATGTGACGCAGGAGTATATTGAAAAAGAAATCGGGAAAAATACAGCCACCAAATTAAAGGATATAAGTATTACACTCTATAAAAAAGCAAACGAATATGCAGAATCTAAAGGCATAATTATTGCTGATACAAAGTTTGAGTTTGGCAAAGTAGAAGATGAGGTTATTCTTATTGATGAGGTGCTTACTCCTGACTCTTCAAGGTTCTGGCCTAAGGAAGGATACGAGCCAGGCAAACCTCAGCCCAGTTTTGATAAGCAGTTTGTGCGGGATTATCTTGAGAGTTTGGATTGGGACAAGACACCACCTGCTCCCAGCCTGCCTGAAGAGATAATTACAAAAACAACTGAAAAGTATCTTCAGGCCCTCAAAATGCTCACGGGAGAGGAGGTTGAAAGGTATGTATAATAAAATTTTAATAGGAATTGTTGTAGGAAGCGATTCTGATTTACCAGTGATGCAGGAGACAGCTCAAATTCTGGATAAATTTGGCATTGGTTATGAAATAAATATTATATCCGCCCATCGCACACCCCAAAAAGCACACCAGTATGCTACTACTGCTGAAGAAAGGGGCCTGGAGGTAATCATTGCTGGTGCCGGAAAAGCTGCCCACCTGCCAGGTGTGATTGCTTCATTGACATCGCTTCCTGTTATAGGAGTTCCCATGCAAACCGGTGATTTGGGGGGTCTGGATTCTCTTCTTTCCATAGTCCAGATGCCATCCGGTGTTCCTGTTGCAACGGTAACTATCGGCAAAACTGGAGCTAAAAATGCGGCTATACTGGCTGCTCAAATTTTAGGGATAAAATATCCAAAAATCAGAGAAAAGGTTAAAGAATATAAAGAACATATGCGTCGGGAGATAGAAGGGAAAAACAATAAATTAAAAAAGAAGGAGGAGTGAGTCTGGATATTCAAAAAGGCTTTGAGTTGATGGAACATCCAGGCGATGATTATCTCAAGGGGATTATACTGCCCTGAGATTATAACTAAGGGTGAAATTTTTGCCTCTGAGAGACTAAATGAACATCAAAAAGAGAAAGAAAAAATCTGCTTTTAGCATAGTGTAAGGTGTCAGGAGATTGTTACCACCCCTGACTGCCCAGAAGGTAGAGACATCATCTAAGATTATGGGAGGTAATAAAGCAAATTCTTCAGGAAGATTATATCCTAAATCTTTGAGCTTTTCAAATGGAGACCTACCATCCATTCCTTTGCCAAGATGAGGCCTTTTTACGTTGTACCAGTAATCCCTTTGCTGCATACTGCAAAAGCTTTCTTTCACTGTTAATAGAGGACAAAAGAGGAATATAGAATTCCTCATCATCTGTCTTGTGGGATCTTTCCACTCTTCCCTGATATCCTTTTCTCCCCTTAGGTGCTCTTCCTAAACTTTCCATAAGGTCTGTAGTTTCCTTCATCTAACTTCTTTAGTTTTTCAGGATTATCTCCTCCCCATTCCCCTCCCCTGTTGACAAACTGGATGAAGAGTTTATTTGTAATGTGACTCGGCATATAAAAATTATTTTTGAGTAATTGCAATGTGTAAGTTCTGTGAAAATAGAGTAAGCAAGGTTTCAAAGGCACAATAAACTAACAAGGGGTGAGGTATGAAAAAAAGACAACGAGTTGCCATTCTCACTGGAGGAGGCGATTGCCCGGGTATTAATGCGGTAATTCGAGCAGTTGCAAAGAAAGCAATCAGTGAAAAAGGTATGGAGGTTTTTGGGATAGAAGATGGGTATCACGGACTCATTCACAAAAAGTACAGAAAACTTAGCTATGATGATGTTTCGGGAATTCTTACTCTGGGTGGTACCATCCTTGGTACCTCGAAAACCGCAAATCCGTACAGGTACGCTATGGAAGAAGAAGGTGAGCTGGTATTTAAAGATGTATCTAAGACCGTCCTGAAGAATGTAAGAGAGCTTGATATCGCCTGTCTTTTTTGTATAGGCGGAGATGGAACACTGGGTATAGCCTATAGATTATTCAAGGATGGAATTCCTGTGATAGGAATCCCCAAGACGATAGACAATGATATACGGGGAACAGATATTACCTTTGGTTTTGACTCTGCTGTATCTATTGCCACAGAAGGGATTGATAGGATTCATACCACCGCTCAATCCCACCACCGTGTTATGATAGTAGAGCTCATGGGGCACAAAGCTGGATGGATTGCTCTGCATGCAGGAGTAGCGGCAGGTGGAGATATTATTCTCATTCCAGAGATTCCATATAATGTTGGCATAATTGTTGAGAAGGTGAAAGAAAGATGCACAAAAGGAAGGAGATTTAGCATTGTGGTTATTGC
>QMQA01000074.1 GCA_003648845.1 Candidatus Aerophobota bacterium | reverse complement strand
TTTCTTGCAAAATTTCTTTTCAAAAATTAGCTTATGCTCCGGGATTTTTACCCAAAGATCTGATTCTCATTGGGATATTTCCATCTCAAAAGACTGTCAATAAAAAATTTCAGGAAACTGGAGGGCTTCACTTGACGATAGCTATAAATGAAATATACTAATTTAACTTGAGAAACAACTTAAGGAGAGCTTAAGTTTTGAAGAGGAGCTTAGCTTCTTATGATAAAAAGAAAATTTGAGTTGATAACTCATCTAAAACCCAGGGGAGATCAACCTCAGGCTATTAAAAAGTTAACCGAGGGGGTTTTAAAAGGTTACAGAGAACAAACCCTTGTAGGAGTCACCGGATCGGGAAAAACCTTTACCATGGCAAATGTGATAAAGAATGTCAACAAGCCTGCTTTAATTATCTCTCACAATAAAACCTTAGCTGCACAGCTTTTCAGTGAATTCTCCTCTCTTTTCCCTAATAATAGAGTGGAATATTTTGTCTCCTACTATGACTACTATCAACCCGAAGCTTACGTTCCTCAAACAGACACTTATATAGAGAAAGATGCTTCTATAAATGAAAAAATTGATATGTTGCGCCATTCAGCAACAAAAAGCCTCCTGGAGCGCTCAGATACTATTGTGGTAGCAAGTGTTAGCTGTATTTACGGTTTAGGGAATCCTGCAGATTATCGGGAAATGCTCCTTTATGTTGAGGTAGGGGAAGAGATATCCAGAAGGGATATTTTAAGAAAACTGGTGCAGATGAGGTACGAACGAAACGATATCGATTTTTCCCGGGGAAAATTCAGAGTGAGGGGAGACCTTATTGAAGTTTATCCGGCTTACGAGGAGGAGGCTGTCAGAATTGAGCTGTGGGGAGATGAGGTAGAGGGAATTTCCCTTTTTGACCCTGTCTCTGGCAAAACCAAAGAAAAGGTGGACGAGGTTTACATTTACCCGGCGACTCACTATCTTGCTCCTCCTGACAGGATATCTTATGCTCTTGATGCCATACAAAAAGAACTAAGACAGAGGTTAAAGGAGCTGCGGAGTCAGGGCAAGCTTTTAGAGGCAGAAAGATTGGAGATGAGAACCAAGTATGACCTGGAAATGATAAGAGAGGTGGGATACTGTACAGGTATTGAGAATTATTCCCGCTATTTTGACGGGAGAGCACCAGGTGAGCGCCCTGCATGTCTTCTGGATTACTTTCCCAAGGATTATCTTATGTTTATTGATGAGTCTCACCAGACCATTCCCCAGCTACATGCAATGTATGGGGGGGATAAATCCAGAAAGGACAATTTGGTGGAATACGGGTTCCGCCTCCCCTCAGCCTACGATAACCGGCCTCTAAAGTTTTCCGAATTTGAAAGTCTCATTAATCAGGTTATCTATGTTTCGGCAACCCCTTCTTCTTATGAGCTGAAAAGAAGCTCTCAGGTAGTAGAGCAACTTATACGCCCAACCGGCTTGGTTGATCCCAAACTCAGAGTAAAATCCGTTGCCAATCCTGTAGATGACCTTCTCGAAGAAATTAAGAAAAGAGTTGACAGAGAGCAGAGGGTTCTTGTTACAACCCTGACCAAAAGAATGGCCGAGGATCTTACAGCATATCTTGATGATCTGGGGGTAAGGGTTAGATATCTTCACTCTGAGATAGAAACCATAGAAAGATCTAAGATCTTAAGAGAGCTGCGGAGTGGAGAATTTGATGTCTTAGTAGGGATTAACCTGTTGAGAGAGGGGCTGGATCTTCCGGAAGTTTCTCTTGTTGCTATTCTTGATGCGGATAAGGAGGGATTTCTTCGGTCAGAAATCTCTATTATTCAAACTGCGGGAAGAGCTGCTCGGAATGTAGATGGAGAGGTTATCCTTTATGCTAATCAGATTACCTCTTCTATGAAAAGAGCTATGGAAGAAACAGAGCGAAGGAGAAGAATTCAACTGGAGTACAACAAAAAGCATAATATTACTCCCCGGAGTATACAAAAATCAATTCTGGCCGATATCGAAACTTATACGGCTGAAAAATACGAGAAGCTACAAGTTGCAGAAAAAGAGGATAAATATGTTCCATCAATAGAGGAGATCCCCAGATTGATAAAGACTCTGGAAAAGAAAATGAAAAAAGCGGCCGAGAATCTTGAGTTTGAATCAGCAGCTAAATACAGGGATAAAATAAAACAGTTAAAAAATGCGCTCTCTAAAAATTTGAAAGAATCTTTTCTGCGAGAGGAAAAAGTTAAATTGTAAAGGATAGACAGCGAAAAGGATTAAACATTTAAAAAGGAGGAGTAGATGACACTCGGTCTTGCCTTGGCTTTGTTAGGAGTAGGTTTGGCGGTAGGACTTGCAGGCGTAGGCTCCAGTATAGGTATTGGCTATGCTGGGCAGGCTTCCACCGGAGCTATGACTGAGGATCCGGAAAATTTCGGTAGATACCTCATTCTTACGGCTCTACCGGGAACACAGGGTATTTATGGTTTCATTGCGGCCTTCCTTTTAATAATGAAGGTGAATCTTTTAACAGGGCCTCCACCTTCTCTCACCTTTTCCCAGGGACTTAACTTATTTTTTGCTGCCTTACCAATTGCTATTCTGGGTTTTATCTCAGCTATTCATCAGGGTAAAGTGTGTGCATCAGGCGTGGGACTGACTGTTAAAAGACCGGCTGATTCTATGAAGGCTATGGTTCTGGCAGTTTTTGTTGAATTTTATGCTGTTCTGGGCCTTCTTGTAACCATTTTTCTGATAAACGGAATAAGTGTATAGGGAATAAACTCATAAAAGAGGGTAATTATGGGGCTGGATGAGATACTTAAAAGCATTGATGAAAAAGTAAAGCAGGAAGTAAATGAGGTTGAAAAGGAGGCTGAGGAGCAGAAAGAAAGAATCTTGGAAGAAGCAAAAAAAAGGGCACAGGAGCGGAAAAAGCAGATAATACAGGAAACTAAGCGGCAAATCGAAGATGAGGTGAGAAGAAAGATGATAAAGGTACGAAGAGAAGAGAGAAAAAAAATCCTTACTCTGAAAAGCGAGATAATGAGTGAGGTTTTCCAAGAAGCTAAGGATAGATTTTTAAATTTAGAAAAGAAAGAGTATCTTTCTTTGATGAGAGATGCCCTTGTTGCCAGTATTAAACATGGTGATGAGGAGGTTTTGATCTCTCCTCAGGACAAAGAACTGGTGGATCAGGATTTTATTAGGGAAATAGAAAAAGCTGTAAGGGAGAAGGGCAAAGCCCCCCGGCTTAAGTTTACTTTTTCTCTGAATGAGAAAGAAAGAGGTTTTATTGTTAAAAGTAAAGATGTACTGGTAAACTCTACCATCTCAACTTTGTTCTCAGTGCTTAAGGATGAGGAAGAAATTGAGGTTGCCAGACTTCTTTTTGGATAATTTATTCTTTCTCGAAAGTACCTCCAGAATTTCATACCATCTTTGCATCCATTAAAATTCCTAAAAGTAAGGACTCATAACTTTTCTGGTTATTCTTATCATAAGGGATTCCAGAGTATTGATATCATTTACCCTGTAGATCTCTGCCCCCCACTCTGCTAAATTCTGACAGGTAAGAAGAGATATTCTTGGTTTAAAATCTCCCTCACTTATCTGGATATGAGAGACCATATTATTTTCCACTATCTGTTTAAAAAGGGGTTTGACCGGTTTTATCCCTTTTATAAACTCTCTAAGACGATGTGAGGAATAACCCTTGGTTGACTCATCCCAGTTGAATATCTCTCCATCAGAAAGTATTATAAGAACAAAAGGTTCTCTCCCGATAAGCTGCTGTTTTATTACTTTATAATCAATAATAGTGGTATCAAACTGGGGAAGATAAGCTATTTTTTTGCACTCCTCAAGCTGGGAGTATTCTCTCCATCCACTTGTTAAAGTATCACGGGAAAAAGTTATTACATTATAGCGGATGTAAGGGGCTATTCCCTGAGACTGAAGCCATTTAATGGCTCCATTAAATCCAAGAAGAACGTGGTGATATTTACTTTTCTCACTCCAGGAGGTTTTTCCTTCTCCAAAATAAAATCTTGACCTTATCATTTGCCTTGCCATACCGACAGTTGGCAGTGCTATTTTGCTTTCCACATCATCAGCCATAGAAGCCGATGTATCCAGCAGAAAACATATATCTGGAAAGGCCCCTTTTCTTTGGGAACGATAGGGAATAAAAATATCATAGTGGTACCTCGGTACCCGAAAATTTACCAGCTTAAAAAAGGGACTTTCCGCATCGACCACTACTCCACCGAGGTCAATATCTTCTATGGAGTGAACTTGAGGATCAAAAGGGTCATAGTTAAAGGGTACCACAGGGAAAGCTCTTCCCTTTTTTGTCGTATCTACCCGAATGGGAATCTCCGGTGCAAACATCTCGTAAAGAGTTTTTGTTACTTCAATGCTCCCCAGGTAATTTGGTTTTTCCCTGGATTTCTCGTACATTTTTTTTATAAACTTTTTCTGGGTATCCTTATTCATAATCTCTTTTTCAAACCATGTCTCACAGCTTAGTTTTCTTTTTTCTCTCCTGTCATTTTTAAGAAAATCCGCCGCCAGTGAAGAAAATTCCCAGGCAAATTTCTCCCATCTGTTCCTGTCACATAGAACTTCTACTATATCATTAAGGTTGATACTATCTTTGAGGCAAAATATATCCAGTATTTTGGCTGTCACATCCTCCAGCTCTTTCTCAGGGCTAAGAAAATCTTTTAAAAGAGAAAAGTCGTCTTCTTCTCCCCAGAGAACAAGGTTTGTTCTGACAAACACCTTATAAAAACTGCTATATCTAAAATTTAAACCAGGCAAAAGCTTTGTTAAAAAACCATTTTTGCAAAATTTCCTGGGGGAAAAGGTGCGCATCTGATCGTAAAAGAAAATAACCATTCCCTTAAAATGTCCAAAGTTAACTCTGCACCAGCAGTTAGCAATTATATCTTCCAGAGCATGACAGATATAGGCAGAGTAAGATTCTTTCCCTTTCTCCTTTAGAGCTTTAGCCACAACATCCATAAGTCTGTGGTGAATTTCAAGTGAGACCGGACAGATCTGATGGTGAGCCATGTTATTGCAAAGAAGATCCCGTCCCATCTCTAAAAGAGGATGCTCATGGTAGCTTTTGTTAAGATAGGAACTTAACAGGGGATCCTTGTTTATCTCCCAGTTTTCATCGATATTTATCCTTATCTGGCGGGATGAAGGAGAAAGTTTCAATTCGATATGGCCATAAGAGGGTTTTACCGGAAAAACTTTAATTGAGTCCTCGGTGAGATTTAAAAGGGTATTTAAGCCCACCAGCTCGTACTGGAGAGTTTTGTAATCCATTGCCCCTTAAAGCCTTTTTAGTTTATAAACGGGGGCAGATAGAACAGCACTTACCTTCTTTTGCCAGGGAATCATAATTTCCCTGCCTCCACCTTCTCTTGATATCCAGATTTTTTCCTCTTCTGTTCCCAGGAGTGATTCCCCAATCTGAGTTAGAGCTTCAACGGGTCTGTAGGTAGTAATAACAGGTATCTCTGGATTATCTATGTCATAAATTTCGTTTCCTATGGCAAAAAAGCAGTCTCTCCCTGACAAAAGCAAGACCTTTTATCGGTTTTTTCTTGAATTTTTGCCTTGGAAGCCGGAATATCTGTTTTGGTCTTGCCATTCCTTCGTACCATATGTAAATGCCATCCTCACTGGCAAAGGCAATTCCATACATACTATCTATTCTTTCCTTTATTTTCTCTCCCGTATCTTTGCCCCAGGAGAGATTAGCAATATTTTCCCCGAAGAGGGTTTGATCAGGATGGAGTATGCTTGCAATCCAGAAATCCCGGGTATAAAGAGTTCTTCCTTCCCTTATTTCTTCTATCAGGTTAGAACTGGAGTCTCTTGGTATCAAATTTATTTCGTTCAAGATCTCCTCCAGCCACAACCATTCCTCTCCTAGAGCCTCAATAGCCTCACGAGTCAATTTTCCCTGAATAGCATCATAAAAAACTTTTTTAATGTGGTTGGCCTTTTCTTCCAAATTTGATTTTACCCTTCGATAAATATAATCAACAGCCAGGTAAGGATTACCGTGGTGTTCTCTTCTTACCCAGGCAAGATCAATAATTCCTGAATAGGGAGATGTTATCCTGAAGGCTTCCAGGAGCTCTGCATAGCCCGGTAGGGTAGGGGAGACGGCTTGAGATTTAGCATCAGCTACAGCACAAAGAGAAATAGCCAGGGCTTTATATGCCTTGAAAGATCGGGTGCTGGTGGGGATAATATATCCACACACATCGGCAAGTTCATTTTCCTCTCGTGAGGAGCATCCCTGACACATATTGGGAATATCATCTCTAACCGTGCTTTTTCTTTTGGTAGGAGATCTGGCACAGTAGTCAAGGCCTTTTTTTAGATAAAGATCTGTTATCAATCCGTCCAGGGAAA
>QMQA01000073.1 GCA_003648845.1 Candidatus Aerophobota bacterium | reverse complement strand
TCCTTTAATGATTCTTTAATCTCAGAATCATCAACTACGATAAAATCTCCGTTTGTCTTTTTAACTGCCTCAATAATTTGCCTTCCCCTAACAGGCTCGGCAATTGCAATTCCTTCTGCAAGAGTATTTTCTTTCTCTATTTTCGGAATTTCCCTTAAGTTTTCCCTGAAGGCATTGTATAAAGGAGCACAGTTTTTAGCCTGGACTGCGATAATTTTAGGTATTTTATCAGTAATTCCAGCATTCAAAAGTTCACTAAACCCAATGTATGCACCTAACAGGAGAGTTCCATTTCCAACGGGTAAGATAATAGTGTCAGGAGGTTTCCAGCCAAGTTGTTCACAAACTTCAAAAGCAAATGTTTTTGTTCCATGCAAAAAGAAAGGATTCCATGAATGACTTGCATAATACTCTTTTTCAGCTACTTTCAAAGCCGCATTTGCAGTATCTTCTCTGGTTCCAGAAATTTTTCTCAGTTTTGCTCCATAAAGCTTTATCTGTACCAGTTTCTCAGATGCTGTAGCCTGGGGGACAAAAATATTACAATCAATGTTAGCTTTTGCACAGTAAGCAGCAATTGCACAACCAGCATTGCCTGAGGAATCCTCAACAACTTTTTTTATCTTCAGCTCTTTTGTTTTACTTATAAGGACACAGGCACCTCTATCTTTAAAGGACCCTGTTGGAAATAGATGATCCTGTTTGACTAAAACATATCTTTCGTTAAACTCTATTTTAGTAAGCGGTGTAAACCCTTCATCAAAAGAAACTATGTTTTTATCATCCTCGACAGGGATTGCCTCTCTGTACCGCCATAGTGTTGGTCTTCTCTGCTTAATTTTATTAACAGGAAATTTGGCTTTAAAATCAACATCAAGTATCCCTCCACATTTGCACCTCCAGATAACCTCTTTCAAAAAAAATTCCCTACCACATTCTGTACATATCAGTTTATCCATGAGAGCCTATTAAAATTATGCAAAATAACACAGAAAAGTTCAAGCTTAAGTGAGCCTTCCGCACCCGGTTTTTCTTAAAAAGATTCCTCTCAAAAAAACTGAAGAGCTAAATTTGACAGATTAATTTTTTTGGTTATTGAATATATAACAAAAACTGAAAGGAAAAATTAAATGCACCTGCATAAATATCCGCAGGATATTGTACGCCGTTTTGAAGAAAATCCTATTATTGACCGTGATGACATTCCTTTTAACTGCAATACTGTATTTAATGCCGGTGCAGTAAAATATAAAGATGAGTATCTTTTGCTTTTAAGAGTAGAAACCCTTGAGGGAAGGTCATGTTTGGTTCTGGCGAAAAGTCCTAACGGTTATGATTTTGAAGTGGAAGAAGAACCGGTCATGGATATCTCCAAGGAAGAGCCTTTTGCTACTTATGAGAAAAGAGGAATAGAAGACCCAAGAATTACCCTTTTTGAAGATAGATATTATATATTTTACACCGCTTATTCTAAGTACGGGCCAAGAATAGCTCTTGCTGAAACAAAAGATTTTAAAAATATTAAACGTCTTGGCCTCGTATCCCAGCCAGGAAATAAGGATGCGGTTTTATTCCCCAGAAAGATAAACGGCCTTTTTGTTCGTTTTGACAGGCCTTCTACAGGCTCCACAGCAGATATGTGGATATCCTATTCCCCGGATTTAATTTACTGGGGCAACTCCAAAGTGGTGATGGAAATTCGCCCGGGTTTCTGGGACTCAAATAAAATAGGGGCGGGGGCTGCTCCCATTGAAACCAGAGAAGGTTGGCTGGAAATCTACCATGGAGTAAAAGGCACAGGTACAGGTAGAATATACCGCCTCGGCTGTGCTCTTTTTGACCTTGAGGATCCTTCCAGATTAATAGGAAGATCAAAAATTCCCATTATCTCTCCCCGGGAATTATATGAGAGAACCGGTGATGTGCCCAATGTGATTTTTACCTGTGGTGCTATTCTGGAAGAGAATGGAGAAGTAAAACTTTACTATGGTGCAGCAGATACCTGCATCTGTGTTGGAACCTGTCAGCTTGAGGATTTAATAGAGAGCTGTCGTTCCTCCCTTTATTAGGACTTCTCCCGGGAAGAGTTGTCTACACGAATAGAAGCACTGGTAATTACATCGTATCCAGAGGGACTGTAAGATCTATCTTTCAATAAAACCTGTTTGAAAGTCCTTCCTATCGTAGAAAACATTTTGATAGCTTTCACAGGAATTTTGGCAAGACTAAAACCAACCAGAAATCCGGCCACTGCTACTCCTGCTAATAAATACTTAGAATATTTTCCCATAAGATTCCTCCACCAATTGCTTAGATTTGTATTGTAATTTACCAACCATTTTTGTCAACTATTTGCCTATCTTTTATCACTCCCAGAGGATAGTAAGGAATCATCTTCTCCTTCATCCACTTCAGAGACTCAACAGGTGAAAGTCTCCAGCAGGTAGGACAGGGAGAAAGTACCTCAACAAGGGAAAATTTCTTTTTATCTATTTGCACCAGGAAGGCTTTTTTTATAGCCTTTTTTGTTTTTTTAATATTAACAGGACTGTTCACCGCCACTCTTTCAAGATAAAAGGCTCCAGGAAGAGATGAAAGAAGCTCGGGTATCTTTATAGGATATCCTTCCACCCTGGCTCTTCTTCCAAAAGGGGTGGTGGCAGTTCTCTGTCCCAGAAGAGTAGTAGGAGCCATCTGACCCCCGGTCATTCCGTAAGTAGCGTTATTGATGAATATAACCGTGAAAGCCTCTCCTCTTGCTGCTGCATGAATTATCTCTGACATTCCTATGGAGGCAAGATCTCCATCTCCCTGGTAGGTAAAAACCACACTATCCGGCAAAGCTCTTTTTATCCCTGTAGCCACTGCCGGGGCTCTCCCGTGAGCTACCTCTACCATATCAAAATCAAAATAATCATAGGCTACCACTGAGCAGCCTACGGGGCATATGCCTATTAACTTCTCTCTTATGTCAAGTTCATCAACTACCTCACATATGATGCGATGAACAATTCCATGTCCACAACCCGGGCAATAATGAGTGATAGCATCTTTCATAGATTCAGGTCTTGCAAATTTTGTTTGCATTGCTTTCTCACCCCTTCAGCTTCGGTTAAATCCGTTTAGTGCGTCTTGTTCGTTAATTTTGGCTGCTCTATTTTTTCGACTCAAACGAGATTAATATCGAACTTAGAACATCAAACGCTAAAAGGATTTTTATTCAGGCTAAGACCCTTCTTTTTTCTGACCTCCTCCTGTAAAATGCTGGAAAGCTTCCAGCAGGTTAATGGGTAAAGGGAAAATGATTGTGGAGTTCTGTTCGGTAGCTATCTCTGAAAGAGTCTGCAGATACCTTAGTTGAATTGCTTGAGGATACTTTCCGATAATCTGAGCGGCCTGAGATAATTTTTCTGCAGCCTGATACTCCCCTTGAGCATTGATTATCTTGGCTCTCCTTTCCCTTTCTACTTCTGCCTGCCTTGCCATAGCTCTTTTCATGCTATCAGGAATCTCAATTTCCTTCACCTCTACCGTGGATACTTTAATCCCCCAGGGATCTGTCTGTTCGTCTATAATTGTCTGGAGACGCTCGTTTAATTTTTCTCTCTGGGATAAAAGCTCATCCAGCTCGGCCTCTCCCACAACTCCTCTTAAAGTAGTTTGAGCAATCTGAAGAGTAGCAAAACGATAATTTTCCACCTCTACAACTGATTTGATTGGGTCTATAACTCTGAAGTAAACCACAGCATTAACTTTAACAGGAACATTATCCTTGGTTATTACCTCCTGAGGCTGAACATCAAAATTTATGGTTCTAAGGGATACCTTTACCATCCTGTCCACTATAGGAATAAGAAAGAAAAGTCCCGGCCCTTTGACACCTATCAATCTTCCCAACCTGAAAATAACTCCTCGCTCATATTCAGTAACCACCCTTATAGCAGAGAACAGGATTATAATAACTATAACAACCAGAAACACTATTACTCCCATTCTAAACCTCCTTCTTCTGTACTATAAGTCTCATTCCGTCACTCTTTACTACCTCCACCTCCTCCCCTTTATTAATTATCTGGTGGTGAGAGTGACTTTTAGCATTCCATAACTCACCATGTATATAAACCTTGCCTGTGGGAGTTAAATCAGTTCTGGCAACCCCCACCATACCAACAAGCCCCTCCTCTCCAGTAACCGGTTTTCTAAATTGTGCTTTTATGGCATAAGAGATAATAAATATAAATAAAAAGACGCTCACACCTACACCGGCAAGTATATATTCCCAACCGATATTAAGGTAAATTGCTGAAGGTTCTATAAGCATAAGAGAACCAAGAGTAAGAGCTATAACTCCACCTATGGTAAGAGCACCGTAAGAGGTAATCTGTGTCTCAAGGATAAAAAGAATCACCGCCAGAATTATAAGCAAAAGACCAACAAGGCTAAAGGGAAGAAGCTGTAGAGCAAAAAAAGAAAGAATAAGACATATGGCTCCTGCTATTCCGGGAAGCAAAATACCCGGATTAAAAAACTCCAGAATAATTCCCCATATTCCTATCATCAAAAGTATATAAGCTAAATTGGGATCGGCAAGACGCTGAAGGAACCTGTCTTTGAACCCGGGCTGGAAAAAATCAACCTCCACATCTCTGGTATTCAAAGTGATCTGTTTGCCATCTATAAGAATTTTTTTTCCTTGAAGCTTTTTCAAAAGCTCCTGTCTGTTCTCGGCTATAATATCAGCAATTTTTAACTCCAGCGCCTCCTCCGCTGTAGCAGAAATACTTTCTCTGACTGCCTTTTCTGCCCATTCTACATTACGATTCCTTTTCTCCGCAATTGACCTGATGTAGGCTGCTGCATCATTAACTACTTTTTCCTTCATATCCTTATCCATACCCCCCATTAATGAGACAGGATGTGCTGCACCAATATTGGTCCCCGGAGCCATAGCCAGAATATGAGAAGAAAGAGCAATAAACACCCCGGCAGAAGCTGCCCTTGCACCCTTAGGAGCAACATAAACCACCACAGGAAAATCAGCATTCATAATCAATTTGATAATTTCCCGCATGGAAATATCCAGCCCTCCGGGAGTGTCAAGTTGAATTATTACAAATTGTGCTTTTCTTTCTTTTGCATATCCAAAAGCTTTTTTAATATACTCTAAGGTTGCCGGGGAAATGGTTCCCTCAATCTTCACCAGCTCAACAACTGGCACCTCACCTTTTACTGACAAGAAAGGAGAAAAAAGTAAAAATCCGGTTAAAACAAAACTAATAAAAACTTTACTCAGTTCTCCATTTTTAAATCTTCCAGCTACTTTTCCCATTTTTTATCCAGCAAATACTTTATATGATCCAGGATATTTCTTGCTACCTCGCGCTTGCTCATTAAAGGCAAAGATTTTACCTCACCCCTTGAGTCCAGCAAAACAACCTTATTGGTCTCTGTGCCAAAACCCGCTCCTTCCTGAGTCAGGTCATTGGCTACAACCAGATCAAGATTTTTATTCTGAAGTTTCTCTTTTGCTTTTTGTAAAAGATTTTCCGTCTCAGCACAAAAACCTACGAGGACCCTTTTACCTTTTACCTTCCCTACTTCTTCAAGGATATCGGGATTTTTTACCATTTCCAGTGTTATCCTGTCTCTGCCTTCCTTTTTTATCTTACCTTTATAAAATTGAAGAGGACGAAAGTCAGCAACTGCTGCAGCCATTATGAGCCCATCAACATGATGGAAGTGTTCCTTTATTCTATCCCTCATCTGCTGAGCAGTCTCAACCCTGTACAGTTTTACTCCCTTTGGAGGATCAATACAGGTGGGACCGGTTATGAGAACAACCTCTGCTCCTCGCTCCAGTGCCTCCTCTGCTATAGAAAAACCCATCTTTCCGGAAGAATAATTACTTATAAATCTTACCATATCCACAGGTTCTCTGGTAGGGCCGGCAGTAACAATAAAAGATTTTCCCTGAAGGTCTTTTCTACGGGAAAAAATCTCCTTTAGAAAATCAACTATCTCGGCCGGCTCACTCATTCTTCCCTTCCCTCTATCCTGACAGGCAAGTCTACCTTCCTCAGGACCTACAAATCTATAACCAAGAGACTTTAACTTGGTTACATTTTGCTGAACCAGAGGATTCTCCCACATACGCTCATTCATCGCTGGAGCTATTACTACCGGTGCCCTGGTAGCCATAACCGTGGTGGTGAGAATATCATCTGCTATTCCTCCTGCTATTTTCCCGATAATATTGGCAGTTGCGGGAGCAATAAGCAAGGCATCAGCAACAGTTGAAAGCGATATATGCTTTATGCCCTCATCTTTATTTTTAAATAGACTCAGAGTAACTTTTTCTCTGGCAATACTCTGAATGGTAAGAGGATGAATAAAATAAGTTGCAGATCTGGTCATCACAGGATAAACACGGCAGTTTTCATCCTTTAGCAGTCGGATAATCTCCACTGCC
>QMQA01000072.1 GCA_003648845.1 Candidatus Aerophobota bacterium | reverse complement strand
TTCACCTATTATGAGCATCCCTTTAACCTCCTTGCTTACGACTTATCCTCTCTTTTTGTCCTTAAAAGGAGGCTGCCTTTATTTGAGTAGAGTTCTACTTTACTATATCTACAGTTTAGGATTTATGCAAGTTGTGTGCCTTGTCTCACTTGAGAGACATTACACCAACTTATCTAAAAAACGGCTAAAGGCAAACTTTCTTCACCCCTAAAAGGTCACACAAATCCATGAGTTGAGAGGTGAGATTTCCCTCCTTCAAAAGTAAATGATGGTCTATTCCTTCAGAGAGCATCTTATCAAATGGTTCTTTTGTGCTACAACTTAGGCAAAGCTTTACCAAAAGTTTCCTTCCACCATCTATCCATTCTTTCTCGGTAATAGACTTAGTTTCCCCTTTAGCAATGAGCATCCTGTAGGTACCTTTTTTGCCACAAAGACCTGCCACTGTAACCTCTGGTATTGGTCTAAATGGAAAACCAACAACTGTTCCCCTCTCCCCTCCTGGAGTTATATGAACCAGGGAAAGATTCTCAGCAAAGGAATGAGCTGAGCTTCCCTCATGTGAAAGCCATATACAGCCTTCTCCCGGGTCAAGTTTTCCTGCCTCCCCCAGTGCCACAGGACCACCTTTTCCTAACTTCTGCAGGATAAGCATAAGAGTGGTGTGACCTAAATCTCCTTCGGTATCCAAAATAATATCCTCATCTGCCAGCCAGGAGGAGGGAAGATTTACCAGGCCACCGTATTCTGGATAACATTCTGCTGCAGCTGCAGTAAGGCTGTATGTTTCAAATAGATCCTTAATCGCTAAGTATACCTTACTGGCGTAAATTAAACGTTCCTCCCCTACTTCAATTTTTCCTAATCTTTTACTTTGTCTCATTTTCTGTAAGACTTCATCAGCTTCTTTCTCGCTTTTTTCCTCAGCTTTTTTAATTAACTCATCCATTTCAATATGAACAATGGTTACACCAAAACAATCTGTTAGATCCCATTCCTCATGAGTCATATCCTGAGGACCAGCAGCTCGCCAGGTTTGCCTTGGACCAATTAAACCAATTTTGATTTCCTTCAAATCCTGGAAAACTTTTGCTACAGAGGAAAAATCAGCTATTGATGAGATAACTTCTTTATCCTCTGGTAAACCATATGCATACTTATAAAAGACACCCCTTTCCCGCAAAATGCTCCCAAAATGCTGAACACAACCAATGGAAAAAGTTTCTACAAAAGGAAGAGCCCATAAAACTAAAGGAGATCTTACCGTATTCATTAAGATATATTGAATTGTATCCTGCACCCAGGTAGCATGAATTACCACAAGAACATCCACTCTTTCCTTAGATAAACTCTCTCCCACCTTTACTGCATCACCGCAGTTCCATATTATCCTTTTACCCATCTTCACGTTTAGCCCATAACTTTCCAGTTGCTCTCTGGCCTCTTTGAGAATTCCCTCTGCCCTTTCCCCTCCACTCTCAACATGACTTGCCACTGCCACCAGACCAACCTTCACCTTTTCCATTCTTTACCTCCGTTTTGTTTCTAACTTTCAGCTTTTAAAAGATTTATCTCTTTAACTCGTATTTGTTTTTTTATCCTCTTCTTTTCCCTTGCCGGTCCCTGAAATTTTACTTTTTTCCATAAAAAAACCGGGGGTTCTTCTACGCCGCACCTTAAATTCAAAAAATCTTCCTACAAAATACTCACGAGAATAAACAATAGGTTGCTCATTTTGATCCGTATCTACCTGCTCTATAACGAATAAAGCTGTATCCTTTTGCAAATTCAACTTCTCAGCAATATCTGGACAAGTTACAGCAGATAGTCGAGCTGTACTGTCTTTGATGATCTGTCCACACCTTTCCTCCAGAAAAGTATATATAGATTCATATCGTTCGAACTCTTTTACGCTTAAAGCTTTCAAACTAAAAATCCACCAGGGAATTACATCTATAGTATAGGCAACAGGTTGATCATCCGCGGTACGAATTCTCTCCATTATTATAACCTTACTATCTTTTTCGATTTTAAGTTTGTCAGCCAGAAAAAGATTTGCTTTTTGCCTTTTGATTTTCTTACTAAGGGTACCACTTTTATAGCCCATCGTTTCGATCATTTCTGTAACCCCGATATTCGCTTCCAATATGCTTGCAATCCGCCTCTCTGCTAAGAAAGTTCCCTTCCCTTGAGACCTGACAACAATACCATCTTCCTCCATTGTCCTCAAAGCTTCTCTTACTGTGACGCGACTCACTTTAAAAATCTCACTTAGTTCTTGTTCTGAGGGTAACTTATTTCCCGGCCTATAATTCTTCTCTTTAATCCATGACTCCAGCTCTTTTCTCACCACCATAAATAACGGAGGCGTTCTCTTTGCCATTTCAAATTTTCCTAAGATAGTAATCAAATCTTTTCAGGCCTCCCGGCCTATTTTTTTAATTCTCCCTGTAACTCTTCTAATGCCTCTTTGGCTGTCCATTTTTCCCTTATAACCCGTGACAAAGCCCTTGTCATTGCAAAAGGACTCTCATGCAAGAAAATATTTCTTCCTACCGAACAGCCCACTGCTCCCACACTTATACCCTGTTCCATGCGCTCTAAAAGTTCTCTGGCAGAAACTTTGTGTCCTCCTGCAATTACTACAGGTATAGGAGATACTGCTTTTACTATTTTGGCAAATTCTTCTTGGCTTCCAGGCCAATTAGTCTTTATAATATCTGCCCCCAGTTCTGCACAGATGCGAGCGTTATAAAGAAGATAGTCGGCTCCAAACTTTTTTTGCTCTGTTTTGGGCATGTAGATGTTAGGATACTCAGCTTCTGCAATAAAGGGGACCCCTAATGCCTCACATTCTGCACCAACTCTTGCCACAAATTCTATTGTAGATTTATCCTGCCCGGTGGCCAGAGCAACATAGACTACTACAGCATCTGCTCCAAAGCGAAGTGCCTCCTCGACACTACCGATCTCGCAGGTCAAATTCTTTTCGGGATGTCTGGCGCTGGTTGCTGTAAGCATAAAAGCCAAAGAAGTATCTTTTCTGAACTCAGAGATGCAAATCCTTGCATAGTTTCTTCCTAACATAAAAACATTTGCTCCACCTTTTACTACCTCCCTTACAAGATTCTGCATATTTGCCAGAGGTTCAAGAAAGTTTGGAGAAGTCATGCCATGATCTAATGCACAAATAATGCAGGCATTGTGTTCATCAATGAGTCTTTTCATGCGTATCTTTTTACCTGTAAGTGACATTTTTCTCCCCTCCTATGCATAATTAAGATTCATCTGTTTTTAAGGTTTGGGTGCGCAGCTCCATGAGAGGTAAGCTATGTTCTCTCCAATGTTTATCAACATATGAGGACGAGCTGGAGGTACCAGAATTGCATCGCCTTCTGTTAGCTCGTGATATTCACCAGAATCAGGAAAATGGACAAGTACACGTCCTTGTATTACAAAGAAAACTTCCTCTGCTTCTTTGTGGCCTTTATCTACTTCTCCTCTCTGTCCTGGATGAAGGACAGAAGTTCCAAAAGTTATCTTCTCAGTAGAGAAATACTCTCGGCAGTGTTCGCTACCCTCCATGAAATTCCTAGCTTCTTGCTTTCTTCTGACTATAATATTCTTAGACATAGTTCTTTCTCTCTCTCTCAAGTAGTTGTCACTTAGTACACCTCAAATAAGCCACACAGATCCTCATAAAGTTTCACGTACATTTTGTAAAATTTCCTGTACAATTCCCTGGTTTCTTCCCGAGGGTTAAAACGACTCTTTAGCCGGACTACTTTTTCTACTGCCTCCTTTACACTGGACCAAACACCGGTTGCTGTACCTGCAAGTATAGCTGCACCTAAACAAGCGGCGTCTTCATATTCTGTAGTGACAAGAGGACATTCTGTGAGATCGGCTTTGATTTGTGACCATAACTTGCTTCTTGCTCCTCCTCCCAAAGAACGTATCTCAGATACCTTGATCCCTAAATCTTCAAGTGCATCGATGTTTCTCCGTATGGCAGCTGCAAGAGACTCCATTATAGCTCTGATTACATGTGCTTTAGTGTGACGTAGAGTAAAACCATATAAAACACCTTTTGCCTTAGGATTTACTTCTGGAGCCATAGCCCCTTGAAGATGAGGAAGGAAAATAAGTCCCTCTGAGCCAGGGGGTATTTTTGCTGCCTCTGCACCTAAGATATTGTAAGAGTCCTCGCCAATTCTCTCTGCTACTGATTTCTCCTCCTGGCAAAATTTGTCCCTGAACCACCGTAGAACCATTCCTCCTGTTGTAAATGTATGAGCCATATATGTATCCGGTAAACCATGATAATGGCAAGGCATTTTCTTGTTAGGATCTACAAAAGGTTCATTTACTGTCGCACAAATGGCCAAAGCTGCACCTATATTCTCTGAAATTATCCCTGGTTTGATATTTCCAACTCCAATTGCCCCACATGCTTGATCTAAAGCCCCTGTAGTAACCAAAGTATCCGTTGAAAGACCTAACTCAGACGCCACTTCTTTCTTTATTGGTCCGATTAGCTCCCCTGGTTCTTTTATTTCGGGCAACTTATCTTCATCTATACCAAGGAAATCCAGCATCTCACCCCACCATTTCTTCTTTCGAATATCCCAGTAAGTAGTCGAGCACAACAAAGAGCCCTCGGAAACAAACGATCCTGTTAATCGATAGATAAAATAGTCTTCAATTAATAAAAACTTAAAAGTCTTTTTAAATATTTCGGGTTCGTGTCTCTTTAACCAAAGAATCTTGGCAGCTGGCCAAGTTGGAACCATTTCCACCTGACCAGTTCGTCTATATATATTTTCATTTTTAAAGGTATCAGCGAGAATTTTTGCTTCTTTCTCTGCCCGACTATCTAACCAAACAATGGCAGGACGTAAAGGGTTTCCCTCTCTGTCAATAGTGATAAGAGTTTCTCCCTGGGCAGAAACTCCCACGCATTTTATATTCCCAGAGGATACTTTGCTTTTATCTATAACTTCTTTGAGTCCTTTCTTGAAAGAATCCCAATAGACTGAGACTTCTTGCTCTACTGCCCGGGGAGAAGGTGTAGAAAGCTCATATTCCTGAGTGGACTTTTCTAAAAGATTACCTTGCTCGTCAAATAATGATACTTTTATTGCTGTTGTACCCAGGTCATAGCCAATTATGTAGGCCATGCTTTGCTCCTTGTCTAATTGTATGACGTCTAAGGATTAACCGTATGACAATTTACTTATAATCCTATTTTTGTCAAGAATGATTGGCTCTATAAATAATAAAAATTTGCTTAACAAAATTGTACCATAAAAGTTATGTTAAATGGTCAAAAGGGACCTAAATTTGTCAACGAAATATATATAATCACACTAAAATCAACGAAACAATTTCGGTGAAAAATTCTGAAATTATGGGGAAATTAATAAAAAATTGCAGTAATTTTTCAGGGTATGTTAGATGGGAGAGAGCTATTGACGGGGGGAACTTTAACTTTTACCAGGTACGAATACCTACCTAAAATACTAAACTACTGTGACCATATTGTGACCACAATGTGAATGCCAATACATACATCACCTTTTATATTGAAACGCAGCTTCCGCCAAAGGAATCTTTATATAACAAATCCTTAAAATCTCTATTAGAGACCAACCCTCACCTGAAAAATTGACTGTGTATCCCATTATTGTTGCTAAATTAAATCGTTCTTTCTCGTAAGTACTTGATTAGTAAGCGTTATAGAGTGCATACTTTCTTGTGAGGAGTGGATTCCAATCTTCAGGAGGCAAGTATGCCAAAGAAATGCTGCCCAAAGTGTGGATCGATCAATACAAAGAAATCCGGTTCCTATCAAACTAAGTCGTTAAGAGCTAAGGGAAAACGCCCATGGGAAATCCAGCGGTACTACTGTCTCGATTGCCACACATCTTTCTCTGAAAGAGCAGGACCTAAAGGCACTAAGTGATAGGAATCTTCTCTCATCCTAAAAACTGCTGATCTTTACTTTAATGCAGAAGCTTCCTACAGAGCCGTGAGCAGACAACTTCATATTAGACCGTATCAGTTATTCTTATGGATAAACGAGCTTGGTAGCAATGTAAGTCCTTTGAGGATGTGGCTAAAGAACTATCTCCTCAATATACTGGTTATTTCATTGCTGATGGAACCTCTATATCAATTCAGAAGGAAAAGTATCAACTTCTTCTTATCGCTGATGTTGAAAGTCAGGATATTCCTTATGCTGCCCTTTGCAAAACTGAGGATTACGAGAGCTGGAAGATAGTTCTTAAAGGATTAAGAGATAGAATCCATTGTCCTGCTTTAATTGTCCTCAGCTTCCAAGAACTAACAATCTCATTGAAGCAATCATTGGTAAACTCAAACACAAAATCAATGACTTCCGTGGCTTTACTTATCCCAAAACAGCCTGGAACTCTATAAAGATGGTTATCATGAATTATCGTTTTCACAAGTTCACCTGTGGTCGTATTAAAGGACATAACGGAAAGT
>QMQA01000071.1 GCA_003648845.1 Candidatus Aerophobota bacterium | reverse complement strand
GTATAGCTTTGTTTTGCAGCATCAAAGATTTCTTTTAATTCTTCTATTGCTGTTTTGGAAAACTTAATTTTCTCCTTTTTCATATACTCCACCAGCTCGGCAATATTATGAGTATGGTCTGCTACCCTCTCTATATCTGATATAGAATGTACCAGAATTGCTATCTCTCTTGATTGCTCTTGAGATAAAGACCGGTGTGATATTTTTGTAAGGTAGCTTTCTATCATGTTGTCCAGCTCATCAACAGATTCTTCATTTTTTAAAACTGGAAGAATAAACTTCTTTTCTCCTGTTAACAGAGCTTTTTCACTGTTGGTGAGCATTTCACTGACAATAGCTGCCATTCGCATAGTTTCTTTTTTTGCCTGCCCTATTGCTATGGAAGGTGTATATAGGAGTTTATCATCCAGGTACATTATTCCTTTATCAGCCCTTATTTCTTCGCCAGGAACCATCTTTTTCACCAAAGCAATCAGGAATCCTGTAGCCGGAAGCATAATACAAGTCATAGTGGTATTAAATATGGTATGCGCATTAGCAATCTGTCTCGGTAGCTCCAATGATGTCAGAGAGACAAGTTGGGCAAAATGCTTAAGAAAAGGAAAGAACAAAAGTACACCAATTACGTTAAACATGAGATGTGACATAGCTGCTCTTTTTGCAGAAAGAGAGGAGCCTATGGAGGCAATCAATGCTGTAACACAGGTGCCAATGTTAGCTCCCAGAATTATAGGGATTGCAGAATTTAGATTGATGATGTTCTCTTTCCCCATTGCTATTACAAGCCCGGTGGTAGCAGAAGAGCTTTGGATTATTCCGGTAAAAACAGCTCCTGCGATTATTCCTAAACCAGGGACTTTGCCAAAATTGGTTAATGTTTTAATAAGGAAATCGTTATCTCTTAGGGGCCTCAATGTTGATGACATGGTATGCATGCCTAAGAAGAGAATGCCAAAACCTAAGATAATCTGACCAAGCTGTTTATATTTATCTTTTTTTCCAAAAAAGAAAAGAAAAAATCCCACTGCTATTAAGGGAAAGAACATACTTCCAATCTTAAATGAAATTATTTGTGCGGTAACAGTGGTACCAATTTCTGCTCCCAGAACAACGCCAACAGCCTGCTCCAGACTCATTAACCCGGAATTGATCAATCCGAGGAGAGTTACAGTTGTTATGGAAGAGCTCTGGATTGTGGCTGTAATAAACAGTCCAACAAATATACCTTTAACCGGCCTGTTTGTGAGCTTTTCCAGTACGAGCCTGAGTCTGTGTCCGGCTACTTTCTGCAGCCCTCCACTCAGCAGGGACAGCCCGTACAGAAAAAGCGCCAATCCACCAATTACAGCGAAGGTAATTAATATAAAATTCATAAAATTCAGGAAAATTTTAGTATGGAGTTAACTGTCACTAATAGCAAATCCTGTATTTTTGTCAATTCACACATCGACTTTAATAATGATAAAATATAATAAGGTTGCTGGTAACGATAAATTTACTAAAATTTAATAGAGAAAGGGGGAAAGATGAAAGACCTTATTATCTATGAGAAGCCAGAGCTTAAAGCTGCATCTATGGTGTTAGGTTTTTCAGGATGGATGGATGGAGGAGATGTATCCACAGGCACTGTGGAATATCTAAAAAACAAGCTGAAAGCAAAAAAATTTGCCGAGATAAAGCCTGAAAGGTTTTATATTTTTAACCTCCCGGGCACAATGCAGCAGGTAGCACAGTTCAGGCCTTATACTAAGATACAGAATGGTATTGTAAAAGAGTTTCAATATCCTCAAAATGAGTTTTTCTATGATGAGAAAAATAATTTAATTCTTTTCTCTGGTAAAGAACCAAACCTTAGATGGGATGAGTATGCAAATTGTATATTGAATTTAGGAGAAAATTTCAATCTAAAAAGAATATGTTTTGCAGGAAGTGTCGCCGGGCCAGCTCCCCATACAAGGGAAGTAAGAGTAACCTGCTCTTTCTCCAGCGAACGTCAAAAAATAAACCTTAAGGACTATGATGTAAGATTCACAAATTATGAAGGCCCGGCCAGTATTACTACTTTGCTTACCAGACTCTCCAGAGAAAAGGGAGTAGAAATGATAAATTTTGTTGCCGAAATACCGGTTTACATACAGACCAGAAACCCAAAAGGCATAAAAGCAATAATGAAAAGACTCGTTAAGCTGCTAAATTTAGATATTGACCTCACTGAGCTATCAAAAATGAGTGAAGAGTTTGAGAAGAATGTAAATGAGGCAGTAGCAAAACAGCCTCAACTTGCCGAACAGATAAAAAAATTAGAAGAAAACTACGATAAGGATCTTTTTGACCAGAAGGGAGATTTTGAAAGCTGGCTTAAACAGTATGGAATTGATAAATTATAAGTTTTTATCAATTAAATCCCCCTTTGGCGGAGTTCCAGAAATTCTTTCTTGCTCCGGCACCGGTAGTAGGGATTATGGCACTTCTCATAGCCAATGGTAGAGACCGGTTTTTCTCCGTAGTTGTGACCAGGATAGACTTTGATATTGTCAGGAAGCTTTGCTATTTTATCAAACAGGCTATGGTAAAGTGCCTCTGCGCTTCCTCCTGGACCATTTCCCGAAAATTCAGTACAAAGATAAAATTGGGCAGGTAGCCAGCCTGACCAGGTTGTTTGAAAAGATTTTTTTGGGAAAACAGAAAACGATGCTTGAAATTCTGATAATCTATTGATATAATATAGCAACCTTCGGTTTATGAAGTCTGCGTTAACTATTTAGAATTTAATAAGCTGGAGGTTGTCTCATGGGGGCAGAAAAAGCTCTTTTAATCATTGACGTTCAGAATGATTTTTGTCCTGGTGGAGCTTTGGCTGTTCCTGAGGGGGATAAGATAGTTCCTGTACTGAACAGGTATATCGAGCTTTTTTTAAGTAAGGGCTTGCCAATTTTCGCCTCTCGAGACTGGCATCCTGAAAAGACCAAACATTTTAAAGATTTTGGCGGCCTCTGGCCAAAACATTGCGTCCAAAAAACCAGGGGGGCAGAATTTCATCCTGGGTTAAAACTACCTGATAAAATAATTATTTTATCCAAGGGAATGGATCCTGAAAAGGATAGTTACTCAGTATTTCAGGGAGCTGATTCGCAGGGTAAAAGTTTCTTAAACCTGCTCAGCTTTATGGGAATAATAGAGCTTTATGTCGGAGGGCTTGCCACAGACTACTGTGTGAAGGAATCGGTCCTGGATGCCCTTAAAAATGGCTTTAAAGTTAAATTATTGATGGATGCTATTAAAGGCGTTAATGAAGAGAGTTCCCGTGAGGCAATAAAACAAATGGTAGCAAGGGGTGCAGAACAGATAACCTTTGAGAAACTATCGAGAATTATGGATTAATTTCAGGGAGGATTAAATGGCTAAAACTCTTGCATTACTTACAGGCGGTGGGCATGCTGCAGGGCTTAATGCAGGTATAGCGGGGATAATCCAAAAAGCAAAAGAGAAAGGCTGGAGAATTTACGGTGCACTTGATGGCTGGCAGGGCGTGATTAAGAATATGTATGTTAATCTAACAGATTATGATGCTATGAGCTGTGTGAATAAGGGAGGATCTATCCTGGGCTCAAGCAGGGTTAGACCAGCTCCAGATCAGGTGATAGATTCAATGAAAAAACACAGCATTGATGCTCTCATTGCTCTGGGAGGGGAAGACACCCTGGGTGCTTTATGGAATGTTTATAAAGAGTTTAAAGTTCCTGTTGTTGGTTGGCCAAAGACAATGGATAATGATCTTTCAGAGACCTATTTTACTATCGGTTATCCCACTGCTATAACGGTTGCCTCCGAAGCAGTTGCAAAGTCTTTTGATGCTGCCTGTACTCACGGAAGAGCGGTTATTGCAGTGGTTTTTGGTCGTCATACCGATTGGGTAGCAGCAGGAGCAGGAGCTTTTGGCAGTTCTGATTTTGTAGTTCCTGCAGAAAAATCCTGTGATCTTGACAAAATTTGCGATAAAATAGGAGCCTTATTTGCTGAAAGGCAAAGGACTCTGGGCAAGGGCTTTGTGATAATGGTTGTAGCAGAAGGTGCCAGCATAAGCGGACTTGAATCTCATATCAGGGAGCAGGAAAGAGAGCTGGATGAGTATGGACATGTTAAGTTAGACCCAAATCTTCTGGCAAGTTATCTATCCAGGGCAATTCAGACTACAACCAAAAAGATGTTTGGCAAACCCATAGGTACTGCACCCATAGTCCTTACCTATCAGTTAAGGAACGGCTCTCCTGTCTGGGTGGACATGGAATTTGGTTACAAATTGGGAACAAAATGTGTAGATATGCTGGAGGAAGGAGAGGTAGGTATGGTAGCTGTTATAAAAAAAGAGGGAGAAAAGCTCATCCTTGCCTCTGCATCCCTGGAGAAGACGGTAAAGGTGCGAAAAGTGGAGGGAACAGGGCTTTTCGATTATGAGAATTTAACACCTACCCCATCTTTTCTTGAATACGGAAAGCCTTTTATGGGAGAAAGGAAGGAGGTGTCTTTTAACCTGGTGAGCAGGAAACTTCTTTTACCCTGAGTGTAAGCAATTTTTATTCAAGCTTTATCTGCGGGGCTAATCTTCGCAGGATAAATTTTTTGCCTTCAAGAGAGCTGACTTTTCTAATCTCAACTCCTTGGTGTCCGGCGCATATAACCTCATCTTTGCTATCTAAGAAGTTATTTCCATTGTCCCGGTAAAAAAGCAGAAGATGATATGTAGGTGAGGTGGTTATCATTAGGTCTCCTAACCGAAGATCGGTAACAGAGGAGCCTATTTTTATCTTTATTTGCCTGCCCTGCTCATCCTGAAACCTGTCGGCAAAATCCATGAAAAAAGAACCATCCAGTCTGTAAAGCACCACCCTTAAGGGGAAGGGATGCAAAATGACTATTTTTTCTCCATTAAAAGATACATCCAGAATTTCCTCCTGAAAATCTATGGTTTTTACTATCTTGCCTTTGAAGTTATATACCAGAATCTTCTTCTCACTTGCAGGAATATAAAATACCCCCTTTCCCAGGGATAATGAACCCGTGGGATTCCATTTAGTATAAATACCTTCGAGAGGGATTATTGACAGCTGGTTCCCCTTTAAATCAAAAACGTAAATTTTCCCGGAGTAAAAAAGGTATATTTTTCCCTTTTTTACGTCCACTTCTATACCACTGGGATTTATTTTGACTTTACGGGTATATTCTTTGCCTCCCATGAAGATGGTTTTTTTGACCTCTGGTATAAAAAGTTGCTTTATATCTTTCCCTTCCTTTATTAATACTATTTTTGAGGTTAAATCCTCCTCTATTATAGAATAGATTTTCCCTTGAGAGATAGCGATATCCAGAAGCTCAAAAGGTACTTTTTCTATTTTTTTTATCAAATTAAAATTTTTATTCCTTACCTGGATGCATCGCTCACCCCAGATGTAGAAGTTTCCCTGTCTATCCCAGTAAATACCCCGTGGAGTCCATTCTTTAAAAAAGACACGTCTTGTGTAAGTCAAAGTTGCATCAATCAGGGGTTGAGTATATTTCCCCCTGGCTAAATTTTCGGTCGTGGTATAATCAAGGTCTTTATTTCCCATAGCTCTCAGGGCAGAGATTAAAAGGCTGGAACATTCAATGCCCACAGGGTTGGTAAGATCTGACTGATGGTGTGAAGGTGTATTCCGGGGAGGGTCTCTGTAATCTGCTCCCCAGAGCCAGGGAACTCCTCTTAATGCTTCAACATACCTTATGAGTTTATTGGGATGGTTGGAAAGGCGGCTTATTCTGTGAACAGTGTCTTTTATCCCCTTATCGTAATCTGCAGGAGATATACCGCTGGGATGATTTGGATCAGGTCTGCCAGGAGAAGATACTACTTTTCCATTGAAAATAGCTTCTGCCCGGAATCTAACTGTTCCTGCCTGTTTTTCCAGTCTTATGCTCCATCCCTCCTTCTTCAAAGGATGCTGTTCATATTCGATTATCTGCCATCCTCTCCACTTCCCTTCTTCCCCTTCTTCCTCACTGAAAACATTTGAATACCACCTGTAACCTCCCTTTGGATTAGAGGGAGCAGGTCTTGGCGTTATTTTATACCATTTTATGTTTAATTTTCCCCAGATCTTTTCTTTCCACCTTTTCAGGGAACCTTTTTGAAGGGAGTAAAGTTTGTTATTAATTTTAACCTCATCTGGAAGAGGAGAGTTCTCGTAACCCAGATACAGGCTTCCTTTACACCTTATAACAGCGTAAAGTGAGATTTCTGTATCATATTCAACGATTTTATTGGTATCATCGGGAATATGATTTTTCTCTCCAGAGACAATAATTACCTCGTCAATTAAAGGTAGCTCTGGCGAAGGAACAGGTTTTCTTGCCAGGGTAAAAACTGGTATGAAAAGAAAAAGGAGTAAAGAAAAAGTTATTTTCCAGGACAGATTCATTTCACTTCCCGACTTTGGTATTTTTAGTTTTGTATATTACCAATCCTTTCTTTTAAGTCAACTCTTTGACATCC
>QMQA01000070.1 GCA_003648845.1 Candidatus Aerophobota bacterium | reverse complement strand
CTTAAATTTTTACTGTACTCCTGGGCAAAATGGACGGCAAGCCACTGGGTGAAGTTACTTACAGCAGCCTTGGCAGCTGAGTATGCTGGTACTCTGGTTAAAGGACGGAATGCACTCATAGAGGATATATTTATTATGCAGCCACCTTCTTTATTTTTTGCCATGGTTTTTCCAAACACCTGGGAAGGAACAATTGCTCCTCCAAAAAGATTAAGACCTACCACTTTTTGTAGCTCGGATAAGGGAAGGTCAAAAAAACTTAAATCTTTTGAAGTAGTTGCCCCTGGCATGTTACCTCCTGCTGCATTAAGCAAAATATCAACTTTACCAAAATCTTTTATTATCTCATCATGACAGGATTCTATTTTTTTCCTGTCCATAACATCCATATAGTATCCCTTGGCTTTAATACCCTCTTTTCTAAGATCAGCTATAACAGAACCCGTATCCGCAATATCACATATGGCAACTTCAGCCCCTGCTTTCCCGAGACCTTTGGCTATAGCAGATCCTAAAACACCGGCGCCTCCTGTAACTACTGCTTTTTTTCCTTCAAGACTGAAAATATTTAAAAATTCCCTCATTTTATCCCCCTTCCTCTTTTTTATTTTCTAAATTTTCAAAAGATCAAGGTGTTTTTTAATGTGAGATGAAACCTGACTGTGGTGTTCATCTTCATACCTGAAAAGCGTTCTGTAAATTCTGTCTTTAAAAAGATATTCTCCCTTTTTATCCTTTGCATTTAAAACAGAACCATAAGTTATATGGATGAGTTGACGAGAATTTGGGGTTTCCAGTAAGGTCTCAAGATTTTTATCCAGGATTTTATCTATATCAGGAACAAGTGATAAATCAGTGGTTACATGATAGGAGGTTTTATCTTTTTCAAAGTTTTTAAGGGCAAAAAGATGAATTTCCCTGTAAAGAGACGGATTTTTTCTTGCTATAACTTTTATTGCCTCAAGGTAGCTTGTTCCAGAAGTTTTTATATGGAATTTCCCCTCAGTTTTTTCAGCAAACACTGGATATACGGAGAACTTATCGCTTCCTGAGTGCAAAGATAACTTATACCCATCCAGATGTTTTGCTATTTTTGCATGCAGGGAAACCTCTTTTCCAAATTTTTCCACATCCCCTATATAATCTATTCCCTTTTGCCACTCTCCCACAAATCTGAGAGCAAGATTCTGGAAATCCACCTTTTCTCTGTGAAGCTCCTCTACAATAAATATGTGGGCTAAAAAAGAGGTGGGAAGAGAGGTCTCGTCCACTGATACCTCAAAATCAAAACCACCTTTTTTATGCTCGTCCAGAAATCTGTAACATTTTACCACATGTTGCAGAGCTTTACAATAGATAAGTGAGATATCACGTAAAGATTTTCTGTCAAAACTTAAATTTTTACCTTTTATATTATAGCTTTTTTCAAGGTAACATTTTTCCAATTCCTTTTTTTCTGGAAGCAAACTGTAAAGCTTTTCTCTCTCCTCCTCTTTCAGGTTAAAAATATCATCTCTCACAAAATCGGAAGGGTCTATCGTAAACATGGTATATCCACACTCTACAGCTTCTTTTAAATCCTCAATTTTTTTAACATGGTCTGCATCTGCTCCAAATCTTCCTTCATATCCTGTCTCAAAACATCCCCATATAGCATCATCCAGAACTCCCTCAAAACTTCTTCCCGTTCTTTCATTTTCTCTAACAGATTGCTGGGCTAAAACTGGAAAGATATCTTTACCTTCAAATGCCCTCAGATGAGCAGGTGTTGCTATTCCCAGACGATCTCCTGTACCAAAGCTTTTTTTAAGAGATGCAGGTGAGGGAGAAAGAAAGGGGAAAAATTCTCTAAGCTGGATGAGATTGTGATGAGTTAACCCGGCAACTTTTACAGTGAGAGCGGTGGAATCAACTTCAATTTTTCCAATCACATCTGCCTGGAATCTGCCAATAGACGATTTTTCCATCAAAATCAAAAATTTCTCTTTTTCTCCCTTTGCCATAAAAACAAAACCATCCTTTAAAGCCCTTATAGATTTGGGATAAGGTGTAAAACTATCGGCATATTTTTTATTAAAACTTTGAAGTGCTTTTTCTTTCTGCATAATCTCTTTTTCTCCTTCTGATGAGGATGCCTCAACTTTTTAAGGGACAATAACTACCTTCATACTTTCCAGTTCCATAGATTTAAGCATCGCATCTTTAGCTTTCTCTATTTTATACCGATGGGTAACAATCCTCTTGAAGGGGATTGTATCAAGGTATCTTCTTATTAACTCCAAGGTGGGACCATAACCTGTATAGGGATGATTGGTCATTCCTATAAGGCGAATACTTTTGGCTAACATATGTCTGTGGGGACTTAAAGAAACCTCTTTTCCCTCCACATAATTACCTACCTCAAAATACATCCCCCCTTTTCGGAGCATCTCTATACCTTCTCTAACAACCTCAGGAACCCCTGCACATTCCACGACTATATCAGCACCTCGACCCTTTGTAAGATTTTTTACTTTTTCTATTCTCTCCTCTTCTGTGGTTTTCTCCACATTAAGAACCACATCTGCACCGAAATCTTTTGCCATTTTTAACCGATACTCGGATCTGTCTATGGCTATTATCTGTCCTGCTCCCATTATTCTAGCCTTAATTATATGGCACAGTCCTAAAGGTCCAACACCTTGAATTAGTATTGTATCTCCTGTACCAAAACCTTCTCCTCCCAAGGAATAAAATTCCTTAGCTTTATCAAGATGATAGGTAACTACCAGTGGCTCGGTAAGTACAGCTACTTCAGGAGGAATCTCTGGAGGAACCTTAAAAACAAAAGTGTTGGAAGTAATGTACATATATTCTGCCCATCCTCCAAAAAGATGTGGAGGATCACTACAGCTTATGGTAACTCCATAAGATTTAATATTCTCGCACCAGGGATAAGCAGCAATGTGTCTACAATACCAGCACCTGCCACATATTATATCTGGACAAATAACTACTCTGTCTCCTTCTCTAAGTTCTTGCCCATAAAATTCTAAATTTTTCTTGGCAACTTTTCCTATCTCTGCAACAACTCCTACATTCTCATGACCAGGGATTACAGGCAAAGGAACATCTTCTTCAGCTGCAGTTCCTGCATACTGCCTGAGTTCACCCTTATAGGTGTGTTTATCTGTCCCGCAAATACCTGACATTTCTATCTTCACTAACATATCAGATTCTTTTATAGATGGATAGGGAAATTCCTGTATTTCAATCTCACCAGGTCTGGTTATAACAGCTGCTTTTACTTTTTTCATAACATACTCCCTTTCCTCTAACTATTTAAAAGCTCTCTTGACCAAAAGTGTTCGTATCAAAGGAAAGAAAAAATCTTCTTTTTAGAAAGGAGCAAAAAGTAGAGAGTTGCTCTGCACAAAAAATGCGAGAGAATCAGGAAGTTTTCTTTATTGCCTCCATACGTCCAGTTCTTATTATGTTTATCAAACCTTCCTCAGTTATATCCTCTTTGCGAACTTCTCCAACTTTAATTCCTTTGTCTAAAATTACAAACCTATCAGCAGTTCTATAAATATGAAATATATTGTGGGTAATATATACAACAGCAATCTGACTCTCTTTAAGTCTCTCTACTACAGCCAGGACTTTTCCTACTTCTTTAACTGACAACGCTCTCATAGGCTCGTCCAGTATTACTACCCGCGCCTTAAAAAATAAAACTCTTCCTATTTTTATTGCCTGTCTTTCTCCTCCTGATAAGAACGCTACTTTCTCGTCTATATTTCTGATAGATGCTATGCCTACCTTATCTAAAGCTCTCTTAACCTCCTGTTTCATTTTTCTCTTATCAAGAACCTTTAGAGGCCCTATTTTTTTCAATATTTCCTTTCCAAGGAAAAAGTTCCGCGTAATATCCATCAGAGGTACAAGTCCTGTATCCTGATAAACAATTCCCACTCCTCTTGCTCGAGCCTCATTAGGGGAAGAAAATCGCACTTTTTCTCCATCAAGATAAATCTCACCTCTATCAGGAGAATAAACACCAGCTAAAATTTTGGCTAAAGTGGTCTTCCCAGCCCCATTATCTCCAACTAACCCAACTATCTCCCCTGGGTAAACCTCGAGGTCCACACCCTTCAAAGCCTGAACCTCACCAAATTTTTTATGTATGTTTACCATTCTTACTATTGGTTCCTTCATTTTTCACCTTTCTCTCTATTAAATTTTAATCATTCTTTCTCTAAGGATAACCGCTATAATAACCAGCAAGCCTATAAATGCTTGATACCAGTAAGCAGGTGCACCAGCCAGTACAAGACCAATCCTTACAGTAGACATCAGCAAAGCACCAATGAAAGCACCAAATACGCTTCCCACCCCTCCTGTTAGGAGGCAACCTCCTATTACAGCTGAAGCTATAGTTTCTAACTCCATTCCAACTCCAAGAGTGGGAAATGCGGAAAACATTCTTCCTACTTCTAAAAGTCCAGAAACTGCAGCCATGCTTCCCACAATCACAAAATTAATAAGCTGTACTCTATCTACCAATACACCTTCATCTCGAGCAGACTCTACATCTCCTCCAGTAGCAAATGTCCAATTTCCGTGTCTGGTATTAAACAGGACAAAAGTAAGAACTGCTGTTGTCAGGATAAACCATATAGCACTTGTTCTAAGAGGAGTTCTTCCTATTCTGCCTGCCAGTAAACCAAACAAAACCGGGTGAGCTGCCTTTCCTCCCTTAACAGAAGCAGGAAATCCTTCAGTCCACACCAGTAACAACCCTCTCAATAGCATCATCACTCCAAGGGTTACTATAAAAGAATGAATATGCATCTTCAAAACCACTGTACCGTTAAAAAAACCTACACCAGCACCACTGGCAATTGCAATTATTAAAGAAATTACAGGGTGTAAGCCAGAATTGAGTGCCCATATAAAAACCATACCACTTAGTGCATAAGTCGAGCCCACAGAAAGGTCAAAATTGCCACTGATCATCAAAAGTGCCACAGGTACTGCTATTATGCCTAATTCAGCTCCTGTTGCCAATATTTCTCCCCATGTGGAGAGGGTTAAGAACCTGTTACTCAGGATGGCAAATACCACACAAATTACAAGAAAACTAACACCAGCTGCTATTTCGGGAAACCTCTTTATACTGCGAGCTATTACCTGTATCATAGTATTACCTCAGTTTATTTTAACTCAAGCAACTTTTGGAAAATCTGTCTTTATTAATAGCAAAAAACGAGAAGGGCTATTTTAAATAGCCCTTCTCGTTTAACATTTAACTTTAAGCTCCTCCGGTCGTTTCGAGCTGTTTTCTTACAATCGGTAAATTGGATTTGTCAATAACTGTTGGCCCTGTTGGCAGCTTTGCTGGAGGCATATATCCGTAAGCAAGGCGCAGGTAGATACTGACTGCACTGAGAAATCCCTGCATGAAAGGTTGTTGAGCAATGGTAGCTATCATCTCTCCTTTGTCAATAGCTTCCAGAGCTAAATCGTCAACATCCATAGTAGCAAGACGAACCTTACCTTTCAAACCTTTCTCACGAATTAACCTTACTGATGCTGCTGTACCTAAGGGTCCGAGTGTAAAAATCATATCTGTATCCGGGTGTCTTTTAAGGTAACTGTCCAGTATTCCAATTGCTTTTGAAGGCTCGGGTGTGATATTTAACTTCTCTACAGGTATATTGCGCTTACCCAGAACTTCTATAATTCCTTTAGCTCTCAACTCCAGGCAGTAAAGTCCAGCCTGATGAATTCCAATTACTGCTCGGGTAGGTGTAAACTCCTTTAAAACTCTCTTAGCCAGAGCCTCCCCTGTTAGAGTTTCATCCTGACCTACGTAACCTATATAAGGGACCTTTTCCTCAGGGGGACCATATTGTTCGGTATTGGCTACAAGTACTGGAACACCGTGATCTCTGGCATACTCAAGAGGCTCTCTAAACATCTCCGGCTCTGAAAGTGTAACCACTATTCCATCTGCTCCTGCTGCTAATGCTGTCCATACAAGCTCTACCTGCCTTTTAGGACTATACTTGGGTGGGGCAGCAAATACTCCTTTTACAGGAAGTATACTGCAAGCTGCCTCCCAGCCTTTTTTCTCACAAGCCCAGAAGGGATCTCCCGCTCCAGCATGGGGAATAAAGTATATGAGGTACTTTTCTTGTGGTGATTGAGCGGCAAAAGAGACACTACAGATGCCACTTACAACCATGGATAAAATCAAAGATACAACCAAAACTTTTGCTAATCGTTTACTTAACATTTTAACACCTCCCCCAAACTCTTTCTTATATTTTCGAAGGACTATTGGCCGTTTCCTTATGCCACCTCCTTCCCGGCCTTAATTCTCACCTTTTTCCTCTAAAACCTGCTTTTATGATACAATCATATTTCTTTTTGACAATAACAAACTCTCTTTTTTTACAAGAGATTTCAAAGATAAGGTCAAATTCCTAAATTTTCAGCATAATTTTAATAAACTGACTTCTGTCCTTGCTTGCAAGATTAAAGGCTTCCTGAATATCTTTAAGAGGAAACCTGTGAGTGATTATCTTGGTATAAT
>QMQA01000069.1 GCA_003648845.1 Candidatus Aerophobota bacterium | reverse complement strand
TTTCAAAAAATGATATTTTTATTCTCCCGTTGCCAGCTTGGACAAACTCCTCTTCCCTATGAAAGAGGAACAATTTTAAAGGACCCTTACCATCATCTTTTTGTAAGTTTTGGCAAGGTTAGCTTTTTTTTACGAAAGAAAAAACCTGGCAGTCTATTCTCCTTTTACCTTATAAAAAAGATGCAAAAGCAGATCAGCTCCTTTCTTAATCTTCAACTACAAGGGTCAGGATACAGATTTTTAAAGCTGTTGGCAACACCACTGGGAGGAGCTTTAACCTCTCTTGGTATCTTACTCTTAGCTGCATTTTTAACTGGTTTCCACCTTCTTGGTCCTGATGAGTTCTCCATCATTTACAGCTGGAAGTTCGGCCACAGAGGATTTTTAGGTGAAAAGGTTGTGGTTAGAGACTACTCTTATCCAGCTATTTTTAGCCTGCAAGGCCTTAAAATTTTCTGGCAACTTCCCAAACCTTTTAATTTTGTTCATAATGTGAGTTTAACAAAGATTTATTCTACCAAAGTTTTTGTGATTCTTCAGGAAACCGAACCTTCAGGACTGCTGGATAGATTCTTCCATCTTTTCCGTGAGGAGTGGGGAACAGGATACTCGGGAGTGAATCTTCAGTTTACCTATAAGGTAGTAGAGCCACAGCTTTGGGCAAGGTATGACTACGATGGGAGGGGCAAGGAACGTTTATCCCGGGACCTTGAAGCTTATGTCTCACAATATACAGAGAAAACCAGAGCCAGGTATCGGGAAAAACTTTACAGAGAGAGCCCCGATGAGATCCAGTCTCATCTCAAAAAATGCCTTGCTCAGGGAAAGGTAAAAGAATGGATAAGAAGATTTCTATACCCCTCCCTTCTGGATACTTATCGAACCGGTTCTATGTATGAAAGATACCTGACGGGATTAAGATGGCTCAAAGAACATCCCAGAATGAGGGATAATCCGGAGTGGCAGAAATTTGTAGAGCATGAGATTGAGAATATAGAAAAGCTCGCCCAGAATCAAAATGAGGAGCTAATCTCCCAACCCTTGAAGGTCAAAAGAATAATGAACAATCCCACCATATCAAACCTTCAGGAGTATGAAAACCTCTACAGAACTATAAACTTTCTTGTGGTAGAGGACCTTATTAATCAGAAAATTATTAACCAGATAAAAAGCTTTCCTGGGCCTGAGAGTTCTGATCCTTTGGCCGGTGGGATAGTGGAATGGATACACAAAAACTCTCAGCTTGAAGAATTAATCGGTATCAGAATAATAGATGTTAAAAGGTCCTTAAGAAGGGTAAGTGCCCTTGGATGGCAAAATGAACTCAGAAAAAGACAAAATTTAATTTGAGAAAAACCGGTGAAAGTAAAAACTCTATTGACAGGTATTGCGGGAGGGATACTTGGAATTATTATTGTCCTGGCAAGTGTAGGGTTTATTGATTATCTGCTTACTTCCAGACAGAAACTCGAGCCAGGCGAAGGTGCTATTATAAGGGAGGTATGGAAAAAGGAGGGACCTCTTTTGGGACCATCTGCTCCTCCTTATCGAGTTAGAACTGTGGAGAATAACTCTTCTGAGAGTATTACTTTTATAATTCAACCCTTTCCTTTTGGGTATGTGGAGGAAGTTTTAAAAAAACAGGAGGTAAAAACATTCTCCTTTGACCTACCTCTTTGGACAAAAGACAGTATAACTGGCAATCCTGATGATGCCAGTGTAGCCAGAGTTCTTCTGGGAAAAGGAAAATTCCAGGTTAAAAACCTTAAGCTTTACGCTGAAAATCTTGACTATCGGAAGCTTCCCTATAGCAGAGAAGGAGATCTTCTCTACCCTGTAAAAGAATTCCTCAAAAAAAGGGGGATGGAGATAAAACTTACAAGTAGAGAAAGACTCTTTTCAGAAATTGTATATCTTAATTTTTTTCAGTTTTTCTCCACAACCGTGGACAGGTGGGAAAAAAGTGTTGCTCAGAAATACACCATGCTGGCAAAATCTATACGGGAAAGAAACATAACTTCTACAAAGGAGAAGGAAAGATTCATCAAGGATTTTCTCGAAAGCTATCCCTGGTACAAAGTGGAACCTGAGCATATGGAAAAATTAAGAGAAAACCCGGAGGTACAAAAATTATTTCAAAAATACCTTGAAGCTCTTCGTTCAGAGAAGCACGAACTTGTAGCTTCTTCTCTTAAAGAAATTCAGGGTTTTTTCACCACATATATTAAAGAAAATCCACAAGCCTACGATGAGGAAAAGTGGAAGTATGTAAAATCAATCCTGCTTCAACCAGATATTCTGCCACCCGAGTACAAACCCCAGATGGTCTATCCCCTTTTAGAAAAAAATATCCAGGACATCCAGGAGAATTACCTGCAAACTGAAAGAGAAAATATCCTGAGCACCTATGGGACAGATATTTTCAAGTTCCAATTAATGATAAAGGATGATTTGACGACAAGGTATCCTTACCTTTTAATGCAAAGGTGAGCAGCAGTTGGTTGGTGGTTCTACATTCTACGTTCGATGTTCGAGGTTGGAAAGAGCAGCTTCGAAATTTTTGGAAAACAGATTTTTACCTTGACATCGGCTTTTTACCTCTTATAATTTGAAAAACAAAAAGGTAGCGAAAAGTGAAGGTAGGACTTATTGGATGTGGAGCCATTGGTCAAGAAATAGCCCGTGCTATAGATAGAGAAATTCCCCAGCTTGAACTTTCGCTGATTTACGATGTAGAAAAAACAAAGCTTAACGATTTGGTAAAAGAGCTTAAAAGGAAACCGGATATAGGTTTGAGCATCCAGCAGGTAGTGGAAAAAACAGACCTTATTATAGAGGCTGCTTCTCCAAAAGTAGTGAGAGAGTTGCTCAGGTTTAGTATAGAGAAGGGGAAAGACCTGCTCATAATGAGCATCGGAGGAGTTCTGGACAGTCTTGATCTTCTGGAGAAGGTAAAAAAAGAGGGAGGGTGCAGAGTATTTTTTCCCTCAGGAGCAATAGCTGGACTTGATGGATTAAACGCTGCCCGGGAAAAAAGTATACACTGTATAACCATAACCACATCCAAGCCTCCCCGGGCCTTAGCCGGTGCACCTTACATAAAGCAACGTAAAATAAAGCTCGAAAACATCAAAAAACCCACCCTTGTATTTGAGGGAACCTCCAGGGAGGCTGTAAAAGCATTTCCCAGGAATATAAATGTTGCAGCTACTCTTTCCCTGGCCGGGATAGGAATGGAAAAAACAAAGGTAAAAATTATAGCCAATCCTGACCTTACCAGAAATGAGCACAAAATTGAAGTAAAAGGAGATTTCGGAGAAATGGAGACTGTGATAAGAAATGTTCCTGCACCCACAAATCCCAAAACAAGCTACCTTGCTGCCCTTTCTGCAATTGCTACTTTAAGAAAAATAGTCAGTCCTGTAAAAATTGGTACATAAGGAACCTATAAAAAATGCAAATAAATTTTCCCTCAATCAGGCAAATTCTTATAGATGCTTTAAGAGAGGATATAGGTGAAGGAGATATAACTACAGATACTTTAATCTCTTCCGAAGCCTCTTTTGAGAAAGCAAGAATTATTGCAAACTCGGAGGGAATACTGGCCGGAGTTGAGATTGCCAGGGAAATTTTTCGCCTTATTAGCCCTCAAACAATATTTAAAAAATGGTTGAAAGATGGGAATGTTTTCAAACAAAAAGATATATTGCTGGAGCTTGAGGCTCCTGCCCGGGCTATTTTAAAAGGGGAAAGAGTGGCCCTTAACTTTCTACAGAGACTGTCAGGTATTGCTACTTTAACCAGAAAGTTTGTAGACCTGGTCTCTCCTTATGGGGTAAAAATTTTAGATACCAGAAAAACTACTCCTAACCTCCGTATCCTTGAAAAATATGCAGTGCGGGTTGGAGGTGGAGTAAACCATAGATTTAATCTGGCAAGCGGGGTTCTGATAAAAGATAATCATGTAAGAGTTGTGGGTAGTATAAAAAAAGCAGTTGAGCTGGCAAAACAAAATGCTCCTCATCTTTCCAGGGTGGAAGTTGAGGTAAACAATTTAGATGAGCTAAACGAGGTAATCAATTTAGAAGTGGATGGAATAATGCTGGATAATTTTGACCGGCACCAGATAAAAAAGGCAATACAGATGATAAGGAGCAAAGCCCCAAAAACATTTATAGAGATCTCGGGCAGGGTAACCCTGGAAAATATTGAAAATATAGCCAGCTTAAGGCCGGACTTTATTTCTATAGGGAAAATAACCCATTCTGCACCTTCCCTGGATATGAGTCTGGAAATTCTGTAAAAACTTGCCTCTACTTTAACCCATCAAAAAATGCGAACCTTTACAAGAGGCAAAAAATTTGCTAAAATGCTTGTATAAGAAAGGGAAAGCAGTGATTGATCTTCATACCCATACGTTGTTGAGTGATGGATTGCTCTGCCCGGCAGAGATGGTGCAAAGAGCAAAAGAAACAGGTTACAGAGTGCTGGGAATCACTGACCACGTTGACTCTACCAAACTGGACTGGGTTATTCCCACGCTGGTAAGATTTTGCGAAGAGATAAACCGGGTTGAAAACAGTATTAAGGTTATTCCGGGGGTAGAACTTACTCATCTGCCCCCTTCTTTAATAAAAAGCTATGCCTCAAAAGCTCGTCAAAAGGGGGCAAAAATAGTTATAGTGCATGGTGAGACTATCATAGAGCCTGTTCCACCTGGAACCAATCTGGCTGCTCTCAAGGCAGATGTAGATATTTTAGCCCATCCCGGCCTGATAAAAGATGAGGAGGTAAAACTGGCTGCAGAAAAAGGAATCTATCTGGAAATATCTGCCAGAAAAGGTCATTGTTTAACCAATGGAAGAATTGTTTCCCTGGCAAAAAAATATGGTGCCAGACTTATTATAAATACCGATGCTCACTCACCGGAGGACCTTATACCCCTTTCTAGAGCAGAAAAAATCCTGTTAGGGGCAGGGCTTGAACCAGAAGAGGTCAAAAGGGTCCTTGAGAATAGTGAAAAATTTGTGGGGAATCTTTCATTATGAGAAAAAAAAGATTAGCGGTACTAATAACAGTTTTTTTATTATTAGCAGCTGTTTTGCTTGGCAGGGTTCAGGCTGAGAGTGATTTTTTCTCCGAAATTAAACTCATAATCCAGGTGTACCAGATTATCAAAAGTGAGTATATAGAGAAAGTCGAACCTTCCAGGCTAATTGAGGGCGCAATCAGAGGAATGGTGAAAGTCCTGAATGACCCTTATTCTCGCTGGCTAAATACTGAGGAATGGGAGGAATGGAATGTGGAAAGGGAGGGCAAGTTTGGTGGATTAGGAATGGTTGTAGGACTGAGAGATGGGTTTATAACCATTATTGACCCTCTTGAAGATACTCCTGCAAGTAGAGCCGGCTTGCAGCCTGGTGACAGAATAATAAAGATAAATGGTGAAAGCACCAGGGGAATGTCTCTAGATGAGGCGGTAAACAAAATAAGAGGAGAGGTTGGTACGCAGGTGACCATTACCATTGAAAGAGAGGGAGTCACTGAGCCCCTGGAGTATACCCTGACAAGAACTCTTATCAGGCTGCCCAACATTGATAAGAGGGTCCTTGAGGACAATATCGGTTATCTCAAAATAATGGGATTCACCGATGAGCACACTTCAAAACAGGTAAAAGATGCCCTCCTCTTTCTTAAAAAAATGGGGATAAGGAGTTTGATTCTTGATCTGAGAGATAATCCTGGAGGACTTCTCTCTCAGGCAGTTGAGGTTGCTGATGAGTTTCTCTCCTCCGGTACAATTGTCTCTATCAAAGGTAGGGACGTGGAGAAAAACGAGATTTACTCAGCTAAGCCAGGGGGAGAAGGAATAGACTTTCCACTTGTGGTTCTAATTAACCGGGGAAGTGCCAGTGGCTCCGAAATAGTAGCTGGAGCCATAAAGGATCATAAAAGGGGGATTCTCCTGGGCACTCCCACTTTCGGCAAGGGGACAGTTCAAAATGCAATTCCACTAGAAAACAGAGGAGCTTTATGGTTAACAACAGCCAGATACTATACTCCATCAGGTATATGTATAGAAGGTGAAGGTATTAAACCCAATCTGGAAGTTAAACCCTTCACTCCTACTCCTGAACAGAAAGAAATTATGAATAAAGTCCGCACATCACCGCTGGTAAAAGATTTTCTTGACCTGAAACCCCAATGGGAAAAAGAGGACCTTAGCCCTCTTTTAAAAGAGCTGGAAAAAGAAAATCTCAAGATAGATGAAGACCTTTTAAAGCGCATTCTTCGCGAAAAAGATGCAGATAAGGAAAATGATATATTTAACGACAATCAACTCGTTCAGGCTCTTAATCTTTTAAAATCTCTTGCAATACTCCAGTGAAAAAACAAAACACTCATTAAATAAAAAATGTTAACAAAATTTATCAGGTATGCTCTGATAGGCCTTGGAATTGTTGTTTTTGTTTTGGCATTAACTGTCTTTTTCCAGTACAAAAAACTTCAGAGGATGAGGATTTTTTCTGCAGTGGATACAGAACTGCAGATTAAACTGGACAGAATGGGGTTCTTTGATATAAAAAGGGAAATTAAAAAAGAGGGTTTTTTCCCCCCTAAGCCGATAGCAGAGCTTAATAT
>QMQA01000068.1 GCA_003648845.1 Candidatus Aerophobota bacterium | reverse complement strand
CTCGTAAAGGTCCTGGGCTATTTTCATGGTCTTTGCCGGGGAAAATCTTAGATAATAACTTGCTACCTGTTGAAGAGTACTGGTGGTAAAAGGCGGATAAGGAGACTTTTTGCTCCGGGTTTTGGCAACCTTATAAACCTTATACTCTCCCTCTATTATTCCTTTGACTATCTCTTTTACAGTTTTTTCATTTTGGATTTTTGGTTTTTTGTTGTTAATGTGGCAAAGAGTAGCCTCTATCCTGTTTCCGTTTTCATTTCGGAAAATAACTGAAATATTCCAGTGCTCCACAGGAACAAATTTTTCAATCTCCTCCTCTCTCTCACACAAAAGTCTAACTGCTACTGATTGGACCCTTCCAGCAGATAAACCCATCTTAACCTTATCCCACAAAAGTGGTGATAGCTTGTATCCCACTAATCTGTCCAGTACACGTCTTCCCTGCTGAGCATCCACCTTATTTATATCTATCTGGCCTGGATTTTCTATAGCTTTTTTTAGAACTTCTTTGGTAACCTGGTTAAAAACAACGCGGAACTGCTTTTTATGATTGAGTTCCTGAGAAAGATGCCAGGAGATAGCCTCCCCTTCCCTATCCATATCAGTTGCCAGGAAAACCTTGTCCGCCTTACTGCTTAATTTTTTCAATTTCTCAACTATCTTCTTTTTTCCGGGAATCAAAACATAGGTTGGTTTAAATTCATTATTTATATCTACTCCTAACCGGTTTTTAGGCAGATCTTTTATATGACCCAGACAGGATTCCACCTGATAAGCCGGTCCCAGAAATTTATTTATAGTTTTGGCCTTGGCTGTAGATTCCACAATAACCAGATTTCTGGGTGATGTTCTGTTCAAATTTAAACCTCTTTAAAGAAAAATTTACCGGGAATCTCTCTTACCATCCCTTTTAATTGAAGTCTCATTAAAATATCAGCAACCTCTCCTACCGGAAGCCCGCTTTTTTCAATTATCTCATCTATGTGTACAGGACTGGATGTGAGCTGGTCAAAAACAATCTTCTCCTTAAAAGATAACTGATAATCGATTAAAGATTTGTTTTTCTTTTGTACAAAAGGTATTTTGAGTTCTTCAAGAATATCATAAACATCCTCAACCACTTTTGCCCCCTCTTTTATCAGCCTGTTAGTCCCCCTGGAATAAGGACTGGTTATAACCCCGGGCACAGCAAAAACCTCCCTTCCCTGCTCCAGGGCATAATCTACAGTTATAAGAGCTCCGCTTTTTAAAGGAGCTTCCACCACAACAACTCCCATACTCAAACCACTTATGATGCGGTTGCGACGGGGAAAATTTCTGGCCAGAGGTTCTGTCCCCAGAGAAAACTCTGAAATAACCGCTCCCTGTTTAATTATCTGTTCCATAAGGGACCTATTTTCTGGTGGATAAACGACATCAACTCCGCATCCTAAAACAGCGACAGTTCTTCCTCCCTCCTCAAGAGCTCCCTCATGAGCACAGGTATCTATACCTCTTGCCATACCACTTACTATCGTAATGCCTGAGCGGGCCAGCTCCCTGGCCAGTTTTCTGGCTGCGATTTTGCCATAATTTGTTGCTCTTCTGGTTCCCACCATAGCTACAGCTTTTTCATCCTCTTTTTTTAACTCACCTCGAAGGTAAAGCAAAAAAGGGGGATCAAAAATGGACTTTAAACTGCGGGGGTAAAGAGGATCCTTCCAGGTGATAATCTTTATACCCAGTTTTTGGATTAGTTCATAATCCTTGCACAGACAGATCTTGGGAATTTTGTTTTTTATAAAATCTATAATCCTTTTGTCTATTTTAGAAACTTGAGAGAGTTTTTCAAGGGGGGTGGTAAAAATCTTTTCCGGGGAACCAACCTCCTCCAGAAGCCTATTAACACCTGAAAATCCAGCAGAGGAGACCTTACTTAACAAAATCCAACTTTCCAGATCAGATTGTTTAAACTGCATCTTCCAGGTCCCGCATTACCAAACCGGACAAAAGCTTGGGATAAAAATAGGTTGACTTTGGGGGCATTTTTCCTCCGGAAAGAGCTACGTCTCTAACTTCTTGAATGGTAGTCGGAGCAAGAAAAAAAGCCACCTGAAATCTTCCTTTTTTAACCTCCTCTATTGCCTCAGCAGTACTGGTAGTAAAATGAATCTCTTTTCCCTTCTTTAAGCTCTTTTTGTTAAGCAGATTTTTTACAAGCTCGTCGAGGATGGCTGATTTGACTTTTTTTAAAAAAGGCTGGGGGTCTTTTGGGAAAAGGAGAAAGTAACCTTCCTTTTTAGTATATATTCCAAATGAACATCCTCCGATTTTTTTAACCTCGGATAATAATCTTTTAGATACAATCTCATCCTTTTCATCTACTGCAAGCTTCTTAAAGGGCTTTTTATAAAAAAATCTCTCAATATCCTTTACAAGTTTTTGAGTTTGAGTTAAAGTGAGCCCTCCTATAAGTCGATGTACAGGAAGGATGGTAACACCTCTTGAATTCATATCCAGAAAATACACCATTGTATAATCTGCTCCAGGTGAAAAAGAAGCTCTTCTCCTCATCTCCTCTCTAAACCTGAGAGCAGTAAGATATCGATGGTGACCATCGGCAATAAGGACTTTCTTGTCCTGCATAGAGTAGCAGATTTTGTTAATTAACTCCTGATCACGAATAGCAGATAATCTATGTTTTATTCCGGCAAAATCTTCAAACTCAAAAACAAGTTCTTCCTCTTCAAGAAGGTTGTCTATTTTTCCACCAGAGCCATTAAAGAGAGTAAATATAGCAGAAAAATTTGCATGACAGGCACGTAAGAGATTTAACCTATCCTCCTGGGGTTCAGAGAAAACTTCCTCATGAGGGAAAACAACTCCAGAAGAAAACTGTTCCAGTTTCATTAAAGCAATAAATCCTTTCCTCTCAACTTCTTCATCATCCACATTATATTTTTGACAATAGGTATAAATGGAGGAGGTGGGCTCTCTTTTTAATATTCCCCGGGAAAGCCAATCTCGGAAGAAGCTTGCTGCACGAAAATATTTATTTTTCCCTGACCTATCTGTCGCTTCATCTTTCCCCAAAATGATCCTTATAATATTATAAGGGTGGATCTGGTAGTAAAAATCTTGCTCTGAAGGAGATATTATATCATAGGGAGGAGCCACTACCTTGCTTAGATCTCCCACTTTATCCCTGTTATAAATTATTCCCCTGAACGGACGTATTACAAGCATAAGCTACTTAACCTGGCTCACTATTTAACCAATCATTCTCACCATAGAAAAATATCTCTTTAGAAGAGAAGAAACAACTTATCTCCCTTCTGGCAGAATCCAAAGAGTCAGAGCCATGAACCACATTTCTTTTACCATCTGAACCAAAATCACCCCTGATACTTCCCTTTGTAGCTTCAGCCGGAACCCTATCCCCTATCAGTTCTCTTACCCTCCTGACAGCATTTTCCCCCTCAACCACCATAACTACACAAGGGGCAGTAAGCATAAACTTAACAAGTCCGGAGAAAAAAGGTTTACCCTTATGAGGTTCGTAAAATTCCTCTATTTTTTCCTGCTCGGGCCTTATCATTTTCAGGGCAACTATTTTAAAACCCTCACTCTCTATTCTCCTGAGAATTTCTCCAATTAAGCGTTTGCATACTCCATCCGGCTTTATCAAAACACAGGTCCTCTCTTTCATACCTTTCCCTAACTTTTCAGTTCCCTGGGCAGGGCAACTTTCCCTGTCCTTATCAGTTTTTTTATTCCAAAAGGTTTTAAAAGAGTTAGAAGACCTTTTATTTTCTCCTCACTACCAGTAACCTCAAGAGTTAAACTTTCAGGATGGACATCAACTATTCGAGCTCGAAAAATCTGCACCAATCTCATTATCTCATCTCTATCCTTCCCCTTGGCACTTACCCTTACCAGAATAAGTTCCCTTGTAACAGCAGGTTGATTTGTGAGATCCACCACCTTTATCACATCAATCAACTTACGAAGTTGCTTAATCACCTGTTCAATAACCTGATCATCTCCGGGAACAACCATAGTTATTCGGGAAACGGTAGGATCCTCAGTCTCACCTACAGCTAAACTATCGATGTTGAATCCCCGCGCACTAAAAAGAGAGGCAATTCTTGCCAGAATTCCAAATTTATTTTCCACTTCTACAGAGATAAGATGCTTCATTGACCACCCTTTTTCACCCAGGGCATCATCTCTCTCAGCTTAGCACCCACCTTCTCAATTAAATGCTGCCTGTCTTTTTCTCTTAATGCATTAAAGACCGGGCGATTCACGCTATTTTCCAAAATCCATTCTCTGGCAAACTGGCCAGATTTTATCTCTTCCAGAATCTTTTTCATCTCCTCTTTAACCTGAGAGTTTATTACCCTTGGCCCCCGGGTGTAATCTCCATATTCAGCGGTGTTACTGATTGCTGCTCTCATTCCACCAAGTCCAGACTCATAAATTAAATCAACTATAAGTTTAAGTTCATGTAAACATTCAAAATAAGCCATTTCTGGTTGATATCCTGCCTCTACCAGGGTCTCAAATGCAGTTTTAATAAGAGAGGTAACGCCTCCACACAAAACTACCTGTTCTCCAAAAAGATCTGTTTCTGTCTCTTCATCAAATGTTGTCTCTATAACACCTGCCCTTGTACATCCTATGGCTTTAGCATAAGAGAGAGCAAGGTCTTTTGCACCTCCTGTAGCATCCTGGTGAACCGCCACCAAACCAGGAATACCCTTCCCTTGCTCGTAGAGACGACGCAGAAGAGCTCCCGGGCCTTTAGGAGCTACCATAAAAACATCCACATTAGTTGGAGGAATAATTTGATGAAAGGTAATATTAAATCCATGAGAAAAACCAAGAGCATTTCCTTCTTCAAGGTGAGGAGCTACATCCCTTCTGTAAAGGTCTGATTGATACTCATCAGGGATGAGTATCTGAACAATACTGGCTTTTTTTGCCACCTCAGAAGACGTCATAACCTCAAACCCTGCCTGCTTAGCTTTTTTCCAGCCTGGGGAATCCTCGAGCTCGCCCACCAGTACTTTAACCCCGCTGTCTCTCAGGTTAAGGGCCTGAGCGTGCCCCTGATTCCCGTATCCAATTATTCCTACAATCTTCTCCCTGATAAGATCAATGTTCGCATCATTCTCATAGTATACTTTAGCCACTTTCTTCCTCCTTAGTTATCTGGATATATTGGCACACCTTCTTTTTCTGTAAGTTTCCTGAACTTTGTAATTAACATCCTGGTTATAGGACCTACCTTGCCATTCCCGATAACCCTTCCATCAACTCTGGTTACAGGTATAACTTCAGCGGCGGTACCGGTTAAAAAACACTCATCACTGGTATAAACTGAAAAGAGAGTAAAAACTTTCTCTTCAACAGGTATACCTTCCTTCTTTGCAAGTTCAATAACCACATCTCTGGTTATTCCTTTAAGAATACCCACCCAGATGGGAGGGGTAACTAAGACACCTTTTTCAACGATAAACAAATTATCACCTGTACACTCAGCAACATAACCATCTTCATTTAACATAATAGCTTCAGGAGCGCCTTTTGATGTTGCTTCCAGTTTGGCAAGAATGTTGTTTAAATAGTTAAGGGACTTTATCCTGGGATCAAGTGCAGAGGGATTATTTCTCCTTATTGAAGAGGTCACAACTTCCAGTCCTTTTTCATAAAGCTTTTCTGGATATATACTGATTTCATCCGTTATTATTACAAGTTGTGGAGAGGGACACTTTGCTGGATCCAGCCCCAGATCACCTTCTCCTCTGGAAACCACCACTCTAATATAGGCATCCTGGAGTTTGTTCCTTCTCAAGGCTTCCAGAATCTTTTCCTTCAACTTTTCTTGAGAAAGAGGTATTTTTAATGAGATTGCTTTGGCGGAATTAAATAACCTCTGGATATGTTCATTCAGTTTAAATACTTTACCTTTATATGCCCTTATCCCCTCAAATACCCCATCCCCATAAAGAAAACCATGATCAAATACAGAAATCTTTGCTGCTTCCTGGGGAAGATACTCTCCATTAAGGTAAACCCATTGACCCATTTAATATCCCTCCTGTTCACAGATTATATCTTGGTTTTAGCTGGGGGAAAAGAATTACTTCTCTAATAGAAGCAGAATTGGTAAACAGCATTACCAGTCTGTCTATTCCTATCCCCAGTCCCCCTGTTGGGGGCATTCCATACTCGAGAGACTCCAGGAAATCCTGATCTATGAACCTTTCATCTGCAAATTTTTTTAATCTTTGCTTTTGTTCTACAGGATCATTTAACTCTGAATAGGCATTGGCCAGTTCCCAGCCAGCGATAAATAGTTCAAATCTTTCTACCAGGAAGGGGTCATCTTTTTTTCTTTTTGCCAGAGGGGCTGTTTCATAAGGATAATCATACACTATTGTTGGTTGAATCAGGTGAGGTACCACTTTTTTGTCAAGAAGATGTTCAAGAATCTGGGATTTGGTTAGCTCATCCACATTAACACCACATTCTCTGGCAACTTTTCGCAACTTGGTATCATCTTCCAGATTAACTTCAATCCCTCCTATTCGGTGTAACGCATCCTTAAAGGTTATCTTTCTCCAGGAAGTGGAGAGATCTATCTTTTCCCCATTGTATTCAATTTTTAAATTCCCCCGCACTTTTCTGGCT
>QMQA01000067.1 GCA_003648845.1 Candidatus Aerophobota bacterium | reverse complement strand
GCATTGCCTACAATTTTAACCTTTGCCTGGGGGAAAACGGGGAAAAGTCCAACCCGATAGGCGTTTTGCACATTGATGTAACTACCAAACCCCCCCGCAATGAGAAGTTCCTCCACTCTGTCTTTTTCAATTCCTGATGCCTTTAAAAGAACCTTTATCCCGGTAGAAATTGCAGCCTTGGCTATCTGGAACTCCCTTATATCCCTTTGAGTAATGAAAATAGAGGGTTTCCTCTTTACCTCGGCAAGCAAAAACTTACTTTCTCCTCTTTCCTCTATAATTCTATCTCTCCACAGTTTTCTTTGTTCTTTTAAAGGTTTTATCCTTCCCGACTCATCAATTATTCCCTCCCTGTAAAGCTCGCTCACTGCATCTATAAGTCCACTTCCACAGATACCTTCAGCCTCACCATTTCCCACTACTCCAACTGAAACCTCCCCCTCCTTAAGCCTCACCTTCTCAATAGCTCCTTTCCGGGCCAGCATTCCCTGGGAAATTTTAACTCCCTCAAAAGCAGGTCCGGCAGCAGTTGAGGTGGCTACCAGTCCACCCTTGCAGGAGAGAACAATTTCTCCATTAGTACCAATATCTACAGCCAATCTTATTTTATTCCTCATCCTGTGCAGTCCCGTGGACAAAATTAATCCAACCGTATCTCCCCCAACAAAGGATGCTATGCTGGGAAATATATAAGTAGTTGCCGAAGGATTAATCTTTATCCCCAGGGTAGAGCTTTTTATATATATGCCATCCTGCAGTACCGGAACATAGGGATATAAGGCTAAATTTAAGGGATTAATTCCGGCTAATAAGTGTTGCATCACTGTATTCCCCGCCAGGGTAAGCTGGTATATGTTGTCCCTTTTCACCTTACCTTTTTTTACCAGCGTATCAATCACTTCATTTATTCCCGCAACTACTCTTTTTTGCAGCTCCTTGAGACCTTTTGACTTTTTCTGTTGAATATAACTTATCCTGGAGATTACATCGTAACCGTGGACATTTTGCGGGTTAATTAGAGCTGCAGTAGAGACTTTCTCTCCGGTATCAAGGTCTATTAAACCACCTACCAGAGTGGTAGTTCCCACATCAAGTGCCACGCCGAAATTTTTTCCTCTTGTATCTCCTTTCTCCAGAGTAATAATTTCTTTATTATCAACAACAGCAGTGACCTTAAAATCGCTTTTACGCAGGATGAAAGGAACTTTCTTTACCACATCTATATCCATCTTTAAACCCTTAAGTCCCATTTTCTCAAGTTCTTTTTTTATCCTGCTAACATCCGGGGTCTGATCCTTTAAAGTAGGAGGGGTGAGGGGAAGATAGATTTTTTTAACCGAAGGCTTAATCTTAAAAGATTCTTTTGAATTTACGGTTAAAATCTGGAGAGTGGAGATAAGAGAAGATGTGGGGATCTCCACCTCTGCGCTATTTTGTAAAATAACCTGGCAGGCAAGCCTGTATCCCTGTTTTAACTCTTTAAAAGAGAGGTTTTCCTTCTCTTTTTGAGTTGGGGGATTTGCCTTACCTTTAATTTTAACCTTACACTTTCCACATATACCCTTGCCCCCGCAGGGGAAAAGAAAATCAGCCTTAGATTTCAAAATAGCTTCCTTCAGGCTTGCCGGTGGGGAAGAGATTACTTTCCTGCCTTCCGGAAGGAAAGTAATCTCTATCATTTTATCCTTTTTTTTATCTAAATTTTTTTTATCTAAATTCATCTATAAAAGTTTTCTCAGTTTCTTTACCAGCTCTTTTTTACCGATAACACCTACAACTCTTTCCACCACCTCTCCGTTTTTAAAAAGAAAAAGGGTAGGAATTCCCCTTACACTGTATTCAGCCGCAATGGAAGGATTTTCATCTACATTTAATCTAAAAAAATTAATATGGTTTTTAAACTCCTCACTTAGCTGGTCCATTACCGGTTCCATTTTTTTACAGGGGATGCACCATTCTGCCCAGAAATCTATCAGGGCTGGTTTTTTAGATTTAAGGACTTCTTTTTCAAACTCATCTGCTTTTATCTCTTTCACCTCACCCATCTTGTCCTCCTACTCTCTTTTTATCTATTAGTTTTTCAGCAGTAGAATTACTGTCCTGTGATTAATCTGGATAAGGTTTAAAATAGGGTATCCTTCTTGAATTCAAGAGATAAATTAAAGTGGAAAACTTTTCGGTTTTCCACTTTTTTCTGGTTCAGGTAGATTTATATACACAGAAATCCACCTTTGTCAACATCTTTTTAAGATGTTATCCTCTGGATAATCTCTTCTATATCTCTGTTGAGATTTTTATCTTTTTTTCTCTGTTCTTTTATCTTTCGCCAGGCATGCATAACTGTAGTGTGATCTTTACCTCCAAATTTTTCCCCAATTTCAGGAAAAGAGCAATCTGTTAGCTCTCTACAGAGATACATGGCTACCTGGCGGGGCAAAGCTATAGATTTTACCCTTTTTTTTCCTTTTAATTGACCTTCTTTTATCCTGTAGTACTTTGCCACATTCTGCTGGATTATCTCCGGGGTAATTAGCTTGGACTCCTTGGGTGAAATGATGTCTTTAAGTACATCTCTGGCGCAGTCAATATTATTAATATCTATATCATACAAAGAAGAATAAGCAATCAACCTCATAAGACAACCTTCCAGTCTCCTGATATTAGTCTTTACCCTCTCAGCTATAAAATTTGCCACTTCATCACTTAAAACAATCCTTTCCATTTCGGCTTTTTTCTTTAAAATGGCAACTCTTGTCTCAAGATCGGGAGGTTGAATATCGGTAATTAAACCCCATTCAAACCTGGATCTTAATCTTTTCTCCAGAGTAGGAATTTCCCCGGGAGGTCTATCACTGGATAGGACTATCTGTTTATGAGCCTCATAAAGAGCATTAAAGGTGTGGAAAAATTCTTCCTGAGTTCTTTCCTTGCCAGCCAGAAAGTGTATATCATCAACAAGCAAAACATCCGCACTCCTGTGTTTCCTTCTAAACTCAACGGTTTTATCATCCCTTATAGCATTGATAAGTTCATTTGTAAACTGCTCAGATGAAAGATAGTTAAAGCTAACGTTGGGTCTGTTTTTTAAAATAAAATGAGCAATAGCCTGAAGCAGATGGGTTTTCCCTAATCCCACATCACCGTAGATAAAAAGAGGATTGTAAGTAGCAGAAGGAGATTGAGCTACAGCAAGAGCAGCAGCATGGGCTAACCTGTTATTGTTCCCTACCACAAATGTATCAAAGTTATAACGAGGATTAAGGCGCAAATAATATGAATTGGAGATGTGGGGAGGGGTATATTCTCTTTTTTCTGTATAACTACTTCTTTCCTCGGCAATGTCTAAATCTATTTTTACATCCTCCTGCATTAAAAGCTCATTTAAAATTAACTGAAGCAAAGGAAGATATTTTTCTTTTACTCTCTGTCTTATAAATTGGTTGGGAGCTTTTATAACCAACCTGTTGGAGGAAAAAGAATTAAACTGAAGGGGTCTGATCCACAAATTTAGACTTGCAGGGTCGATTTTTTGCCTTGCCTCCTCTAAAACCTTTTCCCATAAGCGGTTTCCTTCTCTTTCCATTTTGGTTTTTCTTATTCCTTACTGGTAGTTAATCACAGGATTATCCACAGCTGTGGATAACTTTGAAGAGTTATAAAAAGGGAAAAAGAGAAAAATCTATTTCTCCTACTTTTTTATCTTTGCCAGGGATAAGAATGTTTCTGGGAGTTATCAACAGGATATATACACAAAAACAAGAAACCCAGCTTATCTACATTTTACAAGCTCCCTTCTCTCTGTCAAGATTGACAAAAGGGGCTGGGTTTATTAATATAAAGGAAAAACCAAACCTCAGGAGTACAAATGCACAGATTATGGGCTCCCTGGCGATTGAAGTATATAAAAGAGAATAAGAAAGAGGGATGTATTTTCTGCAACAAGGCCCGGGAAAAAAAGGATGAGGAAAATTATATCCTCTTAAGGGGAAAAACCTCGTTTGTGATACTTAATGCCTTTCCCTATAACAATGGACACCTTATGATAGCACCTTATCGTCATATATCTTCCTTAGAGAAGTTAAACAGTGAAGAGCAAATAGAGATAATGCAGCTTACCAGCAGAATGATCAGATTGCTTAAAGAAGTTATGCAACCGGAAGGTTTTAACATAGGAGTAAACCTGGGGAAAGCAGCGGGAGCAGGAATTGAAGGCCATCTGCATTTTCATATTGTTCCTCGCTGGGTGGGGGATTACAATTTTATGCCACTTTTATCAGATACAAAGGTAATTCCAGAAGCTCTGGATGAGAGCTACAGAAAATTAAAGCAAAAATTATAAATAAAAAATAAAAGGGAAAGCCTGAATGTCACCCGCTGAGCTTTGTGATAAGATCTCAGTCTGGATAAAGGAGAAAATTGAGCAAGCAGGGGCAAAAGGAGGTGTGGTGGGCTTAAGCGGGGGATTGGACTCAGCAGTGGTTGCCGTTCTTTGCAAAAGAGCCCTGGGAAATAATCTTCTTGCAATTGTAATGCCCTGTTACAGCAGTCCTCAGGATGAGAGATATGCCAGGCAGGTTGCTGAAAAATTTAATATCAAATTTGAGATAATCTGCTTAGACGAGGTTTTCGATAAGTTTATAAAAATTTTACCTCCCGGAGGTAAAATAGCCCGGGCTAATTTAAAACCCAGGATAAGAATGATCACCCTTTATTATTTTGCCAATAATCTGAACTACCTTGTGGTGGGGACCGGGAACAAGAGCGAGATAACCGTGGGTTATTTTACCAAATATGGAGATGGAGGCGCGGATATTTTTCCCTTAGGAGGTATATTAAAAACAGATGTTGTAAAGCTGGCAAAGTATCTGGGAGTCCCCCAGGCCATAATAGATAGAGTTCCCACTGGAGGCCTGTGGCCCGGACAGACTGATGAAAAAGAGATAGGAATAACATACAGGGAGCTTGATCAAATCATCCGGGTTGTAGAGGGAAAAATAAAGGAGCCTGTGGCGGAGGATAAGCTAAGAAAAGTTAAAGCTCTCATCCAGAATTCCCTGCATAAAAGAGAATCTCCTCCTTTGTTTAGTTTTGACCAATGACAAAATGGGCAAAAAAAGGGTTTATATTCTGGTAGAAGGAAGGGTGCAGGGAGTATTTTTTCGGGCAACAGCCCGAGATGTAGCAAGGTCCCTGAAAGTTAAAGGGTGGGTTAGAAACAGGTGGGACGGTAAGGTAGAAATGGTTGTCGAAGGAGAAGAAGATGCGGTAAACCGGATGATAAGCTGGTGTCATAAGGGGCCACCTGGAGCTGTGGTAACGGGCGTAAAGGTTGAGAGGCAAGATTTTAAGGAAGAATTTGATGATTTTAGCATTAGATATTAAATTGGTTCAAGGTGAGTTGGAGATGAAAAGACACAGGCAAAGTCAGCTCGTAAAACATCGAAAACGCAAAGAAAAACTTCGCAAGTTAAGAGCTAAGTATAGCCTTGCTGGCTCCGATGAGGAAAAGAAAAAAATCATGGAGAAGGTCAGAAAAATTGCTCCCTGGCTTTCTCCAGAGGAGTTTCTTAAGCCGCTTGAGGAGAGCAAAAGATAGCATAATTTTTAAGAAAGTCTTAAAATTTGAGAGAGAGAAGTTCGGGAAGAGAGGATATTACATAGCGGGGCCGCAGAGAAGGAGGGGCTTTTTCTACCTCCTGGCTGGAGCTTATGCCGGAGAGGACCAGAACCGTTGTGATTCCCATTTTGTTACCAAGTGCAATATCTGTTTCCAGCCTGTCTCCCACCAGTATAACCTGGGAAGGAGAAAAACCTGTAGACCGGAGAACTGTTTTCATCCCAAAAGTCCGGGGCTTGCCCAGGGTAATGGGGGATTTTTTTGTAGAGACCTCAAGGGCCTTTACGATGGCTCCTGATGCAGGTATAGTTTTTTTCTCAAGTGGATAGGTGACATCGATGTTTGTGGCGATAAATTCGGCTCCTTTTAATATCGCCTGGTAGGCCAGGGACAGTTTACGAAAGTTAAGTTTTCTATCCATTCCTACCACGACGTACCTGACCTTTTCTGGATTTCGGGATATACCTATTTTTGCTCTTTTCAATTCCTCAAATATGCCCTTTTCTCCAATAACCATTACCTTTTCATCAGGGGTTATTTTTCTGCAATTTTTCAGATAAAGTGCACAAAGGTAAGAGGAGGTAAAAAGCTGCTCTTCTTTTATATTTAATCCCAACCTCCCCAGCTTTTTCCGGTAGCCTTTTCTGCTCAGAGTAGAGTTATTACTTAAAAAACAGATTTTCTCCCCTCTTTGCTCCAGCTTCTCCAGAGTTTCCTTAACTCCCGGCAACAGTGTGTTTCCTATGTATATCACTCCATCCAGATCAAAGGCAAAAAGCTTCATGGGCATCCTCAATTCTTGATTTTTCTATATCTTCAACACCGGCAGCTTTAACCTTTATTTTTTTAATCTCACCTTCTGGAACCTGCCAGTATTCCACTTCCACTTCCTTATCTTCGGGAGCATCGCTATATCTCGCAGTGAAAGAAGCTGCTCTATGAAAAAGCTCCAGTGCAAAATTTCCCCGGAAAAGAGTTATAGGACCTTTATATTTTTTCACTCTGAGAATAATGTCACCGGGTGTTGAAAGTTGTTCGATTTTAATATTTTCCTCCTTGCATCTTCCAATTATAACTC
>QMQA01000066.1 GCA_003648845.1 Candidatus Aerophobota bacterium | reverse complement strand
GGAAAGCGAAAATAATTTAGCAACATCTCGGCAGGAAAGTGAAAAGTAAAAAAACCCACCATCAACTACCAGGTTTTACTTTTCCTTCTCCTCTTTCCCCTCCCCTGCTCTTACCAGAAGCTCTTTTTCTCGGGATTCGATTTCCTTTTCCATCCTGGCCACTACCTGCTGATTTTCCTCACTGAGAAGATGCCTGAACCTTCCCTGCGCTTCCAGGAATTCTCTCAAAGGTCTTTTCTTTTTTGGTTTATAAGTGATTCTGTATTTTCCATTCTCTATCTCATACAGAGGCCAAAATCCTGTGAGCACAGCCAATTTGGCAATTTCTATACTTTTTTCAGCAGGATACCTCCATCCCCGGGGACAGGGTGAAAGAACATTAATAAAACTCGGACCATCTACTGATAACGCTTTTTGGACTTTCTTGATAAGGTCCATGTGATAAGCAGGAGAGGCCTGAGCAACATAGGGGATATTGTGAGCAGCTACAATCTGGGTGAGGTCTTTTCTGGATTCTGTCTTTCCCTCAGGAATAGCTCTGCCTGGAGGAGTAGTGGTGGTATGGGCTCCCATAGGACTGGCACTGGATCGCTGGATTCCAGTATTCATATAGGCTTCATTATCATAACATATATAGAGCATTCTGTGTCCCCGTTCCAGTACTCCGGATAAAGACTGCAGTCCAATATCATAGGTTCCTCCATCTCCACCAAAGGCGATAAACCTTATATCATCTTTAATTTTTCCCTGCTTTTTAAAAGCGCGGTAAGCAGTCTCCACTCCAGAAAGTGTGGCAGCAGCATTTTCAAAAGCACAATGAATCCATGGTACCTTCCAGGCAGTATAAGGATAAATGGTGGTTGCTACCTCCAGACACCCTGTAGGACAGGCAACTACTACCGGCTTATCTGCAGCTAAAAGCACCTGTCTCACTATTATTGAAGCTCCACACCCTGGACAGAGCCTGTGTCCCCGTGATAAAAGTTCTTCTTTATGAGAAAGCTGTTTAAGAGAGGGCATTTTTTTCTCCTTATTATTCTACTCTCTTACTCCTAAATAATTTACAAGATTCTCAATTTTCCCTGTCTTCTTTATCATGAGAAGATCATTGACAACTTTTTTAATATGCTCAATGGTAGTTTCCCTTCCACCTAACCCATAAATATAATTCACCACCAGGGGTTTTTTCTTTTCCTCATACAGGCTGGATCTAACCTCCAGGAAAATAGGCCCACCTACCGCTCCAAAAGAAGCTGAGCGATCCATAACTGCCACACAAGTTTTATCTCTTAAAGCTTCTTGAATTTCATCCTGGGGGAAGGGACGAAAAGTTCTTATCTTTAAAAGCCCCACATTTATCCCTTTTTCTTTAAGTTCCTGAATTGTGGCCTTAACAGTTCCCGCAGTTGACCCAGCAACTATTATTACAAGGTCTGATGCTTCCAGATTATACTTCTCTACCAATCCATAACCCCTTCCAGAAAGCTTCTCATATTCTTTACCCACCTGTTTAATAACTGGAAGAGCCTGTTCCATTGCTTCAACTTGCTGTCTTTTGTGCTCAAAATAATAGTCAAAAAGGTCAAGGGGACCGTAAGTTACAGGATGCTCTAAATCCAGAAGAGAATGTTCTATTTTAAACTCTCCTATAAAATTTTTAACCTCCTCGTCTTCAAGAACTTCTACCCTTTCTGTAGCATGGGAGAGGATAAATCCATCAAAACAAATCATTACTGGAAGAAGAACATTCCTGTTTTCCCCTATCTTCACGGCCTGAATCAGGTTATCGTAAATTTCCTGACAGTTTTCGCTGTAAAGTTGTATCCACCCAGAATCTCTTGCTCCCATCGAATCAGAATGGTCACAGTGAATATTTATGGGACCACTTAAGGCCCTGTTAACTACCGGCATTACTATGGGAAGCCTGTAAGATGCTGCTATATAAACAACCTCCCACATTAAAGCCAGTCCATTGGCACAGGTAGCAGTCATAGCTCTTGCTCCTGCTGCTGCTGCACCAATACAGGCACTCATAGCAGAATGTTCACTTTCCACCCTTATCATCTCCGTTTTTACCTTTCCATCAGCTACAAATTGGGAAAAATTCTGAACTATCTCGGTTTGAGGTGTTATAGGGTAAGCAGCTACAACATCCGGGTTTATCTGCCGCATAGCCTCAGCAGCAATCTCGTCACCGGTCATTGCTACAATTTTTGCCATTTATATACTCCCTTTCCTTTTAAATTGTTTTACTCTTGTTGCTCTTGTTGATATTTAGACTCCTCCACCATTTCTATGGCTTTGAAGGGGCAGACATTCTTGCATATCCCGCAACCCTTGCAATACTCATAGTAAAAACCATTCATTTGTTCCTCTTTTACTACCACAGAGCCATCCGGGCAGTAAATCCAGCATAAAAGACAGTTTGTGCACTTTTTTTTATCAAGCACCGGGCGAAAAGTCCTCCAGCTCCCGGTATGGTAATTTTCAGCATTTCCTGCCTCTAAAATGAGCCCCCCTATGGGAACTTCTTTCCAGCCTTTTTCTTTCATTCTGATTTAACCTCCTCGTAAGCCTTCCTGATTGCAGAAATATTCCCTTCCACTATTTTTGAATTAAATTTTTTTCCGAATTTTTTCTCAACACCCTTTAAAAGAGTATCCAGGCTTAAAATAGGAACTGCCTTTATTAAAGCCCCTATCATAGGCATATTGGGAAGGTTTCTGCCCAAAATTCCCAGAGAAATAGCAGTTGCATCAACTGTATAAACTTTTCCCTTGTTCATATTTAACCTCTTGCGCATATCTGCAGGATTTGCACCAGTATTAACCAGAATAACCCCCTCTTCAGGCAGGCCTTCAGTGACATCTACTACTCCTAAGAGAGTGGTATCAAGTACAACCACAGCATCAGGATTCGTAACACCGGAATGAATGAAAATAGGAGTATCACTTATCCTGGTAAAAGCTTTCATAGGGGCTCCTTCCCGCTCTGGACCGTATTCTGGAAACCCCTGGATGTACTTACCTTCACTGAGAGCAGCTTCTGCCAGAAGTAGAGCAGCCGTTTTTGCTCCCTGGCCAGCCCTTGCATGCCATCTAACTTCGGTTATTTTTTTCATAATAATACCCCCTTTATCTGCTGCAACACAGGTTAAAAATCATAGAATTTTATACCAAATAAAATAATTGTCAAATTTGGCAGGCAGGATAATTCTATTTTGAATTTTCACCTTCGAGAGTGGAAAGAGCTATCTGGAAAGCTTTCCTCACCCAGGACTCCTCAACAGATACAGTAACACCAGGAGAGGCTAAAACCTCACGGATCCTGGAAATTAGCTCATCCTTTTCACCTGTACTGTACTCTGTCCTCTCTTCCAATATCCCACTAGCGGGTTCCTTCCTTGTTCGGACTAAAACATCAATTATACGTAACAATAAGGAAAGGTCCCGCTCATCAAGCCTTTCGCTTGCCCTTAGAAGCTTTTGCCTTCTTCTGTCTTTTAGCAAATTTTTAATATCTTCAGGGAAAAGCTCCAAAAGCCCGGTAATGCTTTCCTCTTCAAAAAAATAACTTAAAGGGACAGAAAAAGATTTTGCAATACGCTCCAGCATTTTGACGGATGGATACTGCTCTCCTCTCTCCACCTTTCCTATGTAAGTATAATCAACTTTTCCTTTAATCCTGCTGGCAAATTCTTTTTGAGTTAAACCCAGTTTTTTTCTTAAACTTCTTAACTTTTCCCCTATACTCATTTATTCTTTCCTCACATTGCTATATACTAAATCATTTACTTTGATTGTCAATTTTAATGCCTATTTGGCTATATTTGTTCTTGACAATAATAATTATTTATCCTATGATAAGCTGGAGGGAAAAGTGGGATAAATAAGCGAGAAATACTGTATAGATTGATTAAGAAAGAATTATGGAAAAACCTCTCTGCTGAAGAGATAAGGTTATATTTTTTGTTGATTATAAAAGGGGACAAAAATGAAGGAAAAGGAAGCTTGAGTTTAAGAGAGATTAATCACCACCTTGGCTTAGAGTTTACCCAGAACGATCTGAAAAAGGCTGTGGACAAACTTCAAAAATTTCATCTAATAAAAATAACCTCCTTTAAAAGATACCATATTCAATTTGAACTCAAATTTCCTGAATTTTTATAAACTCTTCCTTTTCTGAAAAAACGGCCTTCAAAAAATGTTATCAAGGGGCCAAAAAAATCTGCAGCTACAGATGCCATCCAGCCATAGAAATTAAAATTCTCAAGAAAAGGTTAGCAAGCAAACCGGCAGCTACATCATCAGCAACTATTCCCCAACCTCCGGGTAAGTGTTGAAGCCTATCTATCCGGAAGGGCTTTATTATATCAAACAGACGAAAGAAGATAAATCCCAGAAAAAGAAAAAAAATGGAAAAGGAAAAACCTATCAAGCTTACCAGAAAACCGCCCACCTCATCAATCACAATGGATCTGTGATCCTTATTTTTTAAAACCTTTTCACATCTTCCACAGATCCATACCCCCGCCATCAAGATAAATACAGTTATAACAAACTGCCACCAGAGACTGGGGGTAACCAACCAGATCAGAAGATAAATCACAACTCCCCACAAACTTCCAACTGTCCCGGGACAAAAGGGAAAATACCCCACCCCTAATCCTGTCCCAAGAGCTAAAATTACCTTTTTCACTTTGCCAGTATTTTTCTTCCTTCCAGTAGATATTGAACACCTGAGACTACAGCAAAGAAAGCAGCCAAACCCAGGGTAGAATAAACAGATATCCTTAATGATATCCGGATAAAACCCGGTGATGTGAGCAGATAAATAAGGGCAAAAAGAACAGCCGCGTATTCCAGCACTGTTTTAAATTTAGCCACAAGATTTGGAGTAAGGATACATCCCCTGTTAGCAAGCTCAACCCTTAGAGCCATCACCACCAGGTCCCGAGCCATAATAATTATTACCATCCAGAAAGGAACAATATGCAAATAGACAAAACAGATAAAGGCACTGAGAGTGAGAATCTTATCAGCCACGGGATCCATTATCTTTCCCATGGTAGTTACACTATTTCCTTTTCTGGCTATATATCCATCAAGCCAGTCAGAAAGGGAAGCTATTATAAAAATAAAAAGAGAAATGACTGCCCCCAATTTTCCCAGAATAAACAAAAAGAGAATGAAAAAGGGAACCAGAGCTATCCGCGAAATGGTTATCCTGTTAGCTGTATTCATCTTTATTATTTTTCTTTTCACCTTTAAGATGGTCTCTTTCTATCAGAACCTCTCTGGGTTTGCTTCCTCGTGCAGGCCCCACTATTCCTTCTCTTTCAAGCTGTTCCATAATCCTGGCTGCCCGGTTATAACCAATAGCTCACCTTCTTTGAAGATAAGATGTAGATGCCCTGCCTGTTGCCACAACAAGTCTTTTAGCCTCTTTATAAAGCTCATCCTCAATTTCTTCTTCCTCTTCCTTCCCTTCCTCAATCTCTCCTATTATATCTTTATAAACAGGTTTTTCCTGCTCTCTAATAAAAGCAACAACCTTTTTTACCTCGGTGGGTGAAATGTAGCTTCCCTGAACTCTGAAAGGTTTTGACGCCTCTACAGGTGAGAAAAGCATGTCACCATTCCCCACCAGCTTCTCGGCCCCTGAAGTGTCAAGAATGGTTCGAGAATCAACCTGTGAGGCAACGGCAAAGGAAATACGGGAGGGAAAATTTGCCTTTATTAAACCGGTGATAACATCAACCGAAGGTCTCTGGGTAGCGACTACCAGATGGATACCTGTTGCTCTCCCAAGTTGGGCAATTCGACAGAGAGTTTTTTCCAGACGGACCCCGGCAAGCATCATAAGATCAGCCAGCTCATCAATAACCACAACCAAGTAAGACATCCTTTCTTCCTTCTCTTTATTCTTGTTAAATCCAGAGATATTACGCACACCTTCTCTGTTAAATTTATCATATCTCTGCATCATTTCCTGTACCACCCAATCCAGGGCTTTGGTGGCTGTTTTAAAATCCTTCACAGGAGGAAAAATCAAATGAGGAATCTCTGCATAGTCAACCAGCTCTACCGTTTTGGGATCGATGAGCAAAAATTTAACTTCCTCAGGTGTGACTCTATAAAGAAGACTTATCAGAATGGAGTTTATACAAACGCTTTTTCCGGAACCGGTTGACCCTCCTAATAGAAGATGGGGTAAGGTTTCCAGATTTACCCATACTGTTTCACCGGCAATATCTTTTCCCAGAGGAAATAAGAGCTTTTCCTTTCTTTCTCTAAATTCAGCCTCTTCCAGAAGTTCCCGTAGATAAACAAAATTAACTTTCTTCTTAGGCACTTCAATTCCCACCAGAGACTTTCCACTCACAGGTACCTCTATTCTAACATTAGGAACAGCCAGAGATAGAGCAAGATCACTTGATAGGTTCATAAGTCTGCTGACCCTTATTCCTGGAGCAAGTTTGACTTCGTAACGAGTAATAGCTGGACCTTCTTTTACCTCCTCTATTTCAACCTCCACACCGAAATCCTTAAGAGTTTGCTGAAGTTTTTTGCCTGCCTCCATCACTTCGCTGGATGAGGTATGCTTCGCACTGGGCAGCTGGAGCAAATCAATAGGTGGAAATTTATATCCAGAGAAAAGAGGCTGCTCAATATCTTCTCTTTTTCTCCCTCCCAAAGTAATCTCTGCAGGAATTTTTCTTAGAAGG
>QMQA01000065.1 GCA_003648845.1 Candidatus Aerophobota bacterium | reverse complement strand
GGAATAAAATGAAAAAAGCCTCTAAAAAAGTAGGACAGACAAAAGCTACACAGAACCTTGTGGATTTAATTCTGAAAATGGGGAGAAATTAATGCACCTTCACTTCGTCGGAGTTGGGGGAATAGGAATGAGTGGACTGGCAAAAATTTTGCTCCAATCAGGCTATAAAGTGTCAGGCTCAGATGTAAAGGAAACAGAGATTACACAAAAATTAAGGGAGCAAGGAGCTAAAATCTACAAAGGGCACAGGAAGTCTCACATTGAGGATGCAGATATTGTTGTTTTTTCCTCAGCTATTAGTCCGGATAATCCGGAGATAAGGGAAGCAAAAAAAAGAGATGTTCCTCTTATCTCCAGGGGAGAACTTGTGGCTCAAATTACCAATTCTAAGGAAAATATTGTTATAGCTGGAACTCACGGCAAAACAACTACCACTGCTCTTGTTGCAGAACTTCTTATAAACACAGGCAAAGACCCCACCATCCTCATAGGAGGGGTCTTAAAAAAGATAAACTCCAATAGCAAACTGGGAAAAAGCAGGTGGGCGGTGATAGAATCAGATGAATCCGATGCTTCTTTTCTCTTCCTTCATCCATATATAGCCGTTCTTACCAATGTGGAAGATGACCACCTGGATTTTTATGGGTCACCAAGAAATATCCTGCAGGCTTTTATTAAATTTGCAGATAAGATTAAAAGCGAGGGAGCAGGAGTTGTTAACCTTGATGATCCTGCTCTTTTTTATCTGTTGAAGAAGAAAAAACTAAGAAAAAGGGTATTAACTTTTGGATTGAACTCTCAAGCTGATATCTGGGCCGAAGATATTAAACTGGAAAAGCTGGGATGCAGATTTAAAATTGGATATGGAAAAAACATCATGGGAGAGGTGAAGGTTCCCTTACCGGGTCTACATAATGTTTATAACTGTCTTGCTACAGTGGGAGTTGGATATCTTCTTGGGGTTGACTGGATAAAAATCAAAAAGAGCCTTTCATCGTTTAAGGGAGTGAAAAGGAGACTGGAAAAAGTGGGACAGATAGGTAAGGTCCCGGTATTTGACGATTATGCCCATCATCCTACCGAGATTAAAGCTACCTTAGCAGAGTTAAAAAGACTGGGACGGCGGCTTATTGTTATCTTTCAACCTCATCGCTATACCAGGACCAAACTCTTACTTCCCTGCTTTTTGTCCGCTTTTGATAAGGCTGATATACTTATTCTTACCCCGATCTATGCAGCAAGTGAGACACCTATTTCCGGAATAACCGGAGAGACTCTTTTTAAACTCTTATACAAAAGAAGAAGGCTTCCTACCTATTATTTTTCTTCTAAACAGAAAATAATTAATTTCGTAAAAAACAATTTGCAGGAAAACGATATTATTGTAACTATTGGAGCAGGCGATATCACCAGCCTGTCCACTCAACTTATCCTGGAGTTTGGAAAATAATTCAAGCCTTCTTTTTTACCTCGACTTTGAGAGGAATCTCAACTTCAGGATGGAGTTTTATAGAAATATCTCTCACGCCAATTACCTTTATTGGCTCATTTAAAACAATCTTCCTGTGATCTAAGGAGATGTTGAATTTTTTCTTTATCTGCCCGACAATGTCCTGACTGGTAACCGAGCCAAATAATTTACCTTCTTCTCCTACTTCTTTCTCAACAGTCAGGGTAATGCCTTTTAGTTTCCTCTCTATTTGCTTTGCTTTAAATTTTTCTCTTTCACTTTTCTGCTGTGCTATTTTTTTCCTCTCCTGCCACTTTTTAACCTCGCTGGGAGTGGCAGGGAGAGCAAGCCCCTTAGGAATTAAAAAATTGCGGGCATATCCATCTTTTACCTGAATTATCTGGTCTTTCTTTCCCAGGCTTTCCACATCTTCTCGCAGAATAACCTTCATCTTTCCATCTCCCTGTTATTTATAAGGTAAAAGGGCCATCTGCCTTGCAATTTTAATTGCCCTTGATAGCTGTCTCTGGTGTTTGGCGCAAACTCCTGTCCTGCGCCTGTTTTTTATCCTGGCTCTGCTATCTATATAATCTCTCAGTGTATCAACCTCTGTATAATCTATAACTTTTACTCCTGAACGACAAAACTGACAAACCTTTCTCTTTCTAAAAAACTTGGCGGTCATTCACTCCTCCCTTGCAAATTATCCTTGCAGTTACTTTCCAGGTTATTCCTGGTTAAATTCTTCTTTTTCCTCCGCATCTATATCTTCACCAGATATAGAGATGCTGTCTATCTCGTTCTCTTCTTCCTCAGGTAAAACCTCATCTTCTGCAGGTGGCTTTTTTAATCTCTGGAGAAATTCCACCCTCCAGGCTATTACCTCGGTCACTCTTCTTTTAATCCCATCCTTATCTTCGTAAGACCTTACCTGGAGTCTCCCATCAACTGCCACCTGAGAGCCTTTCGTCAAATACTCCGAGCATCTTTCCGCCTGTTTTCTCCATGCTACAACAGGAATAAAATCAACTCCCCTTTCCTTTTCCTGATTTAAAAAAGGGCGATTCACTGCCAGAGTAAAATTCACCACAGGAGTTCCGTCAGGTGTGTATCTTAGCTCGGGGTCCCGGGTCAAATTACCTATTAATATAACCCTATTCAGAGCGGACATTGCTTTTTCTCCTTTCCTTATCTTCACCGGCCAGGGAAGGTTTCCTGGTAACCATCACTCTTATTACATTATCTCGAGCCCTAACCCATCTGAGAAGGTCTTCAATACGGGATGGATCTATACTAAAAGAGACTTTTATAAAATACGCTTCTTTCTCTTTTTTTACCTCATAAGCTAATTTGCGTTTCCCAATATCAGTAAAGCCTTCCATTTCTCCCCCGTTCTGTCCAATAAAACCTTGAATCTCATCCTTCACACTTTTTATTGCTTCCTCATCCAATCCTGGCCTTAAAGCAAAAACCATCTCATATACCTGCACTTTGACCTCCTCAAATAAGCCTTCTTACGTGAAGAGAAAATGGACAACATCCCCGTCTTTTATTCTGTATTCTCTACCTTCTACCCTTACTTTTCCCTCGGATTTTGCCCTTTTAAAACTTCCCGCATCCAGAAGCTCCTCCACACCAATTACTTCGGCTCTGACAAATCCTCTCTTCATGTCAGAATGAACCTTACCTGCTGCTTCCACTGCTGAGCTACCTTCCTTAATAGCCCAGGCTCTGACTTCTCTGCCTCCTGTTATTGTAAAAAAGGTAATTAAGTTTAATTTCCTGGCAATCTCTCTTGCCAGTTTCTCAACCGCGTTCTCCTTTACTCCCATCTCCTTTATAAACTTCTTTCTCTCTTCCTCAGAAAATTCTGCAAGTTCTGCTTCCAGCTGTGCACAAATCTCAATAACTTCAAGTCTTTCTCTATTTGCAAACTCCCTAAAACGCTCAAGGTGTGAAGATGGAGACTCCAAATCCTCCTCTCCTATATTGGCTACATAGAACATTGGCTTCAGAGAGAGAAACCCTTCTTTTTCCATTATCTCATATTCTTCTGCCGAGATAACCTGTTGCGGAAAAATACCCTCGCTTAAGGCTTTTTCCATCTTATGCAGAACCTCTACGGTTTTCTCATCCTTTTTAATCGGTGATTTTAATAGCTTATTTAATCTTGTCAACCTCCTGTGAACTATATCCAGGTCTGAGAGAAAAAGCTCTATTTTAATAGTTTCTACGTCTCTTACCGGGTCAATGCTCCCTTCTGGATGAGGTACTCTTGCATCAAAACAGCGTACCACCTGGATTAAAACATCAACCCCTCTTATTCTACTTAAAAACTCGTTACCGAGTCCTTCTCCCTTATGGGCTCCTTTTATCAAACCAGCCACATCCACTACTTCAATTGTAGCTGGAGTAACCACTTCAGGGTTGACAAGCTCGGCTAACTTTTTCAAACGAGGATCGGGAACAGGAACTACACCTACATTGGGTGAAACTGTACAGAAAGGGTAACTTGCAACTGCAGCTGCGCCTTTTGTAAGGGCATTAAAAACCGTTGATTTTCCCGCATTGGGTAAACCTATAATTCCTCCTGAAAGAGTTGCCAAAAAAGACCTCTTTTAAATATAGGTTTCTTTATGCTGGGAGCGAATAAAATCCAGCAGCTCCAGATACCCCCTCAAACCTTTTTCCTCCGCTGGTGCACGAAGACGCCTCAAGGCCCTCTCCTCCAGCTGCCTTATCCTCTCCCTGCTAACCCCGAACTTTTTCCCTATCTCTCTAAGAGAATAACTTCCCCCTTCCAGTCCAAATCTAAGTTTTAGAATCTCGAGCTCTCTCGGGTCTTTTACCACCTTCTCCAGAAGTTCTCTAACATCTTTTTTCAGCATATCCAGCGTAACCTCGTAAACAGGTGGAGGAATCGTTGAGTTGGCAATAAAATCTATCATAGGGGTATCTTTCTCTTCCCCTACAGGAGTTTCAAAAGAAATAACCTCCTGTGAGAGCCCGAGAGCCTGTTTTATTTTCTCAGGTGGAATTTTGGCCTCTTCTGCAATCTCTTCAGGAGTTGGCTCACGTTTTAACCTTTGCTCCAGTTTTCTTGAAATGACGGTCAGCTTTTTAATGAGGTGGGCAATATGAACCGGAAGACGAATGGCTTTTGCCTGGTCTGTGATTGCCCGGGATAAGGCCTGCCTTATCCACCAGCTGGCATAAGTACTGAACCTTTTACCTATTTTGTAGTCAAATTTGTCTATTGCCTGAGAAAGGCCTATATTTCCTTCCTGAATTAAATCAGGAAAAGAAACACCCTTGCCGGTATATTTTCTTGCAAAGCTAACCACCAATCTTAAATTTGCTTCCATCATTCTTTTTTTATATTGACTGTACGCATTTTTTGCTTTTTCCATATCCTCAATAATAGCTCCAACTTCCTGTTTATTATCCTTTAAAATCTGCAGGATTTTTTCTTTATTTTTCACCATAAAATCGGAAAATTCTCCTGCTTTAACTATGTTATCCTTAACCTCTTCCAGACTCTTCTCGTTCCTACCTTCTTTGTGCAAAAAAGTTAAAAAATTCGAATCTTTTCTAACAATCTGGATCAGATTCAAAGCTAATTTAATAAACCTCTCCCTTCCTTTTTTTAACTTAATTGCAAGCTCCTTTTCCTCTTCCTTGGATAAAAGTGGAGTTTTACTTATACCTTTGAAATACTCACTTAAGGAAGAACTTATCTTCTCCTCGGAGCCACTTTTTTGATTATAATCTTCCAATATCATCCCCCTTTATTTCAATTTCTCCAGGTGCTTGATCAAACTCCAGGAGCTACCTTTTTCCCCGTCAATGTGAAATAAAAAATAGGCATCAAGCAAACTGTTGATCTGTTTTTCTATCCCGTGACCACCCGGTACAGTCGGGGCAGTTATTTTGCCATTATAAAGCAGGTAGTCCATCGCAAGAACTGCTGTTCTGGAGGTAGCTATTGCCTGGATATCTTTTTTCCCGCATTCCTCACAAAGAATTCCCCCTTTTGCGGGAGCAAAATAAAATGAATTAAAATAGTCCCTATTTTTTCCGCATTCAACACATCTTTTAAGCTGAGGGGTGTAACCTACCAGATGAAACAATTTTAATTTATAAAAAGAGCTTATTATGCCAAAATCTTCCTTTTTTCCCTGCTCCAGAGTAAAAAGAGCTCTTAACAAAAGAGAAAAGAGGGCTTTATTTACCTGTCCCTCTTTCAAGGAAGAAAGCAGAATTTCAGCAAGATACGATGCATAGGCAAACCTGAAGATATTTTTTCTTATCCCGGGGAAAAGATGCCTTATTCTGCAATCACTGAGAATTCCCGAGTTTAATGATTTTCTCCTGTATACCAAGATATCAATATAAGAGGGAAACTGAACCGCAACAGCAAAGCGACTTTTTATCCTTCTTGCACCCTTTGCCACTACCTTAAATATACCAAAATCCTGAGTATAAAAGATAACTATTTTATCCTGTTCTAAAAATTTATAATCTTTGAGGGCAACTGCGCGGGTTTTTAAAATATCCATAATTTCACCGATTTGTAAATATAGCAGAAAAAATCTTGCCGGTCAAGGAACTTGACTTTTGCAAAAATTGTTGTAAAATATTTTTGTAACAATTTTTGTATTACTCACTCAACATAGGATTAATTTTTCATCCGATTAAAGATAAAGAAGAGCTAAAAGATGATTGTTAACTCAAGCACAAGGCCTGGTAAAAATATTATAGAGTACCTGGAAACAAATTTTGAAAAATTTACTCCAACCCAAAAACGTCTGGCAAATTATTTAATTTCCAATGCAGATGAGGCCTCTTTTCTCACTGCAGATGAGATGGCAGCCAAAATAAATACCACTCCTTCAACTATTGTGCGCTTTGCTAAAGAGATTGGTTATAATGGGTATCCTGATTTGCAAAAAGATTTGCAAAAATTAATTATAAAAAAGATAACCGCTATTGGACAATTAGAAAAGGCTAAGCAATTTAAACTCCCCCAGGAAGAGACACCGGTTAATTTGTCCTTAATGAAAGACCTTGCCAATCTCCATAAGCTAATAAATATGAGAGATGAAGAGAATATAAAAAAATTTGTTGATATAATTATCTCGTCTCGAAAAAAATATATAATTGCCAACCGCAGTGTGTTTTCTCTGGGGCACTTTTTCTTTTTTGAAATAAAAAAGATTATCTCTGATGTTTTCCTGCTCAGCGATTTTGATGGAGGTATCTTTGATGTTCTTAGAGAGTTAACTCCTGAAGATGTTACTG
>QMQA01000064.1 GCA_003648845.1 Candidatus Aerophobota bacterium | reverse complement strand
GCAATGCTGCTCTCATGGGAGCTATTAAGGCTCTTTTATCCGAGGACTCTCGTCAGGAAGCTGAGAAAATACCCTCCCTTGTAAGGTGTATAGAACTTGCTACAAGGAGCGATTTTCAGGATATTCTGCTGGCATCAATCCCTTTTAGCACCATAAGCTAAGAAGATTAGCTATAAATAAGGACTTTTGTTTTAGTTATTCGATAAATGGTTATTCTGACTACTTTCCCCTGGCGGGGATTCCTCGGATTTTAGCTTTCCCTGGTGGATTTCTTTTAAAATGCGGGTGGTTAGTTTTTCAGAGTCAAGGAGTACCCTTTTTTCTTTTTCTTTAATCAGCTCCTTTGCTCTTTTAATAGCAAAACGGGTAAGAGCAAATTTATCCCTGACTCCTGATTTTCTCATTAATTCATTAATAAAATAAGTATTCAAAACAGTTCTCCTTTTCAGTTTATTTTTAACATTTTTAGATTCTTTTCGGAAACTCTGCTGATTTTGTGCCGCTCTGCTTCTATAATCAACAAAAGATTCTCTGTGGTAGCGTTAATATCATCATTCACCAGAAAATAATCATAAAAGGGGAGATATTTTATCTCTTCTTTTGCAGTTTCAAGCCTTTTCTTTATACTTTTCTCATCTTCGGTAGCTCTTTTATGAAGCCGCTTTTCCAGCTCTTCCCAGGAAGGAGGGAGAACAAAAATAAGAATTGCCTGAGGGTATTTTTCCTTTATTTTTCTTCCTCCCTTTACATCAACTTCCAGAACCACATCCTTACCCGCCTCTATATTTTTCTCCAGAAATTCCTTTGATGTTCCATAAAGATGTCCGTGAACTTCAGCCCACTCCACAAAAGCATCTTTTTCGATAAGTTTTTCAAACTCTTCCTTAGAGACAAAATAGTAATCCACTCCCTCAATTTCCTGTCTGCGAGGGGAACGGGTGGTAAAAGAGACCGAACTGATAAACGAAGGTGCGCTTTGCAAAAGTCTTTTACATAAAGTGGTTTTTCCCGCCCCTGCAGGAGCTGATATAACTACAATTAACCCCTTTGCTTTTTTTAACAAGACCTGCCTCGCCTATTCAATATTGCAGATCTGTTCTCTGATCTTTTCTATATTGTCTTTTATTTGAATCACTTTACTGGAGATATTATAAGATAAAGACTTAGCACCCACAGTGTTGATCTCTCTTTGCAACTCCTGTAAAATAAATCCCAGTTTTTTGCCTATGGCTTTTTGTTGGCCCAGAGTTCGATTAAACTGCGTAAGATGAGAGTTAAACCTCACTATCTCCTCACTTATATCACCCTTTGTTATCATAAGGGCTAATCTGGGGCTAATTTGATTTGACTGAAAAGATAGCTCCTCCCGTGGAAAAGCCTTTTCCATCTCTCCCTGGAGTTTTTCCCGGTAGTTTTTCCGGGCCGATGGTGCTTCTTTTTTAATGGAGTTCATAGAGGATTTTATCTTTCTTATATACTTTAGAATCTCCCTGAGGTGCTTTTCCCCCTCGCTTTCTCTTGTTTTGATCACCTGTCCCAGGGCCTCATCTGTTGCCTTCTGGAGTATTTTTTCTATTTTATCCCATTTTTTTTCTTTAATTTTTATTATTTCGGGGAATTTTAAAAGATGGGAAAGATTTACATTTTCCTTGAGGTACAGCTTTTCTTTTAGTTTTTTAAAGGCGTTAAAATACAGGGTGGCCAGGCTAAAATCTGGTTCTATTTCCAGAAGCTCAGACCCTTCTCGACTTATCTGCAGGTTTACCAGTACCTTACCCCGGTAGATTTTTTCCTTTATTTTTTCTTCTATCTGTCTTTCCAGCCTCCAGGGAACCTCTTCGGGACAGACAATGCCTATCTGAAGAAAACGATGATTTAATGTTTTTATCTGTATAAAAACTTCTATACCATCCTCTCTTCTCAGGCTCTCACCATAACCGGTCATACTTCTCACAACTTTACCTCTTTTTTCTTATACCGCCTGGCAAAAAGATTTAAAATCGGAGCTAACTTCGGAAGGAACAGGTTTTAAATTATATTCGAAAAACCATCGCTGTCAACTTTCTGCTCCAGCCCCCTGAGATTTTCTCAAACCGGCATCCTGTATCTTATGAAAGAAAAAATCCTCAAGAGATGTAAAATCTGAAAGAATCGATTTTACCTCCTCTGCACACAAAAGCTCTCCCTGATGGAGAATGCCAATTCTATCACATATCTGCTCCACTTCTGCCAGAATGTGAGAGGAGAAGAAAACTGTTGCCCCTTTTTCTTTCAGGTCAAGTATTACCTTTTTTACCACCTTTCGTCCTATTGGATCAAGCCCGCTTAGAGGTTCATCAAAAAAGATAAGCTCAGGCTCATTTATCAGAGAAGAGGCAATGGCAAGGCGTTGATTCATGCCCCTTGAAAGTTCTGCTATTCTTGTTCTGGCAATTGAGGTAATCTGCAAGGTTTCCAGAAGTTTTTCTGTCCTGAGTAGCCTCTCGGATTTATTTAACCCGAAAAGTTTTCCACAGAAGAGCAAAAACTCCTCAGCACTAAAAAACTCGTAAAGTTTTGGGTCCTCTGGCAGATAACCTAACCTTCTTTTTATCTCAAGGTCAATTGTATTTTTGCCCATTATCTCAAACCTACCCCAGCTGGGATGCACAAAACCCACCAGAATTTTAAGCAGGGTGGTTTTTCCGGCAGCATTTAACCCCAGCATACCAAAAATTTCCCCCTTTTTTACAGTCAAACTGAGATTTTTTAAAGCTAAAACCCTCCTTCTTTTTAAAAAACCCCTGTATCCTGTGTAAATTTTACCCAGATTTTCTATCCTAACCGGCGGCTGCTTTTTCAATTTTTTCCACTCTGGAGGCATCATCAAGTTGATCAAGCAAGGTTTGAATGCTTTTTTTAAGGAGAGGGTGCTTGAGTTCGGGATTTATTTCCGCAAGAGGCAAAAGGACAAATCGGCGTCTGTGTACCCGGGGGTGAGGAACGGTCAGATTTTTTTGTTCTATAATTTTTTCGCCGTAAAACAAAAGGTCAAGATCGATTGTTCTTTTCTCCCTTTTTCCCCTCACCCTTCCCATCTCATCTTCTATTTTTAACAGTTGCTGCAAGAGCTCAAGGGGCTCTTTTTCCGTGTGCCCCTTTACCACACAATTTACAAACCAGCCCCCTTTTACTCCTACAGGTTCTGTAAGATATAAGGAGGAGACTTTCTCCACTGAGATAACATCCTTTAGCTTTTTTAAAGCAGTCTGGATGTTTGCAAGGCGTTTGCCTGTGTTGGTGCCAAGGCCTATGTATATCTCTGTCATCCTTCAAGAATTTTAACTATTAATTTTCTCCTTCTGGGACCGTCAAATTCACAAAAATAAATAGACTGCCAGGTTCCAAGATGCAAGTCTCCGTTCTCAATAATGACCGCTCTGGAGGAGCCTAAAAGGGAAGCTTTTATGTGAGCGGGTGAGTTTCCTTCCAGATGCTGATAGTTACCGGTCCGGGGAATAGTTTCCTCCAGCCAGTTTATTATGTCCCTGCGCACACTGGGATCAGCTCCTTCATTTATTGCAACAGCTGCTGTGGTATGAGGAGCAAAGATCCAGCATACGCCAGTTTTAACCTTTGCCTCTTTTACTACCTGTTCAATTCTATCTGTTACATCTATAAATTCAACCCGGGAACGAGTGGTAATATTAAGTACTTTTGTCAATTTATCCTTACCTTTGCAGTTTTTTCAGGTTAAATTAGCCCCTGTTGAGAGAGGATTTTTTCCAGAGTTTCCTCATTCCCCTTTTCCATTTCACAAAGAGGCAGTCTCCATTCTTTTGGAATCATCTTGAGTTTTGCCATAGCTGTTTTTACCGGAATGGGGTTTGTCTCAATGAACATGGCTTTAAACAGAGAAAAAAGTTTGTAATGCATTTTTTTTGCTTTCTCAACCTCCCCTTCCAGCCAGGCTTTGACAAGTTCGGTTACCTCCTTGGGCAGGATATTAGCCAGCACCGAGATTACCCCAACGCCTCCTAAGGAAAGAATGGGCAGGGTTAAGGAATCATCCCCGGATAGAACAGCAAATTCAGGATCAGAGGATAAGATAATCTCAGAGACCTGGTCCATCTTACCGGAGGCCTCTTTTATTCCTGCTATGTTTTTGAGTTTACTTAACTTTGCTACCGTGGAGGGAAGAATGTTAACTCCGGTACGAGAAGGAACATTATAGATGATAATAGGCAGTCCAATTTCGGCCAGTTTTTGATAATGTTTTTCCATCCCTTTTTGAGTGGGTTTGTTGTAGTAAGGAGTTATGACGAGCGCTCCGTCAGCACCCACCTGTTTGGCATAAACTGTAAGCTCTTCTGTCTCTTTTGTTGAATTGGAACCGGTCCCTGCAATCACAGCAGCTTTACCCTTAACCTCTTCCACGGTTATCTTGATTAATCGTTTGTGTTCCTCATGTGATAGAACAGGAGACTCACCTGTTGTTCCACACGGAACTATACCATCTACACCTTTTTCCAGTTGAAACTGGATGAGCTGACGAAAGGTATCCTCGTCTATTTCTCCTCCTTTAAAAGGAGTTACTATGGCAACAAAACATCCTTTAAACATACTCGCCTCCCTTTAAATGTCCCTTATAAACTAAGGTTGCCTCTCCTTCCAGGAATATGTCGCTGAATTTTCCCTGTTTTAGTTTAAACCAGACAAGCATCTTCCCCCCTTTTGTTAGCACCCTGACTGGAGAGGAAAGTTTGCCTGAAAGAGCAGCCGCAAGAGCTGAGGCTACAGCTCCCGTACCACAACTCATTGTTTCACCCTCTACCCCTCTTTCATAGGTTCTGATTTGCAGTTTATCCTTTTGCACTTTGACAAAATTTACATTGGTTCCCTCAGGATGGAAAAGCTTGTGGAATCTTATCTTTGCTCCCATCTGTTTTACAGGAATATTTTCTATCTCGGGGCAAAAAAGAACAAAGTGAGGCACACCTGTATTTAAATAGTACCCTTTATACTCCCTGCTGTCAATGTTCAGGACAGTTTCTTTAAAGCCTGAAGGATCGGTCATTTTTATCTTGACTTTATCTTCATTTACTTTTGCTTTAATTGTACCGGACAGAGTTTGAAAACTGCACTCCTCACCAACAATTCCCTTCAGATAAGCAAAACGAACAGCACATCTTGCACCGTTTCCACACATCTCTGCCTCTGAACCATCGGGGTTAAAAATGCGCATGGTAAAATCAGCATTTTCTGCTTCCTCAATCAAAATCAGTCCATCTGCTCCCACTCCCTTTTTTCTCTGACAAATCTTACGGGCAACTTTTGCCCTCTCTTTTATAACCTCTCCCCTGTTGTCGATAACGATAAAGTCATTACCGGTTCCCTCCATTTTCCAGAACTGGATACCACATCGGGTGGGAAACTTACCCATCCGGTCAAAGATTTTCCGTGGGACTCTCTGATAACTAACAAGGTCCTCATAATCCTCCCTTTCCCTTATCAACCACCATTTTTCTCCTTTAACCAGGACTTCGGCAGGTCTTGGTCTTGAGTTGTAATTGGAACTCATGGAAAACCCATAGGCACCTGCATCCAGAATAGCCAGAAGCTGTCCCTTTTCGACTGGAGGAAACTCTGTGTCCTGGAGGAAAAAATCTCCTGATTCGCAAACAGGACCAACCACACTTACTTTTTGCCAGGGACCGGTAGGGGTTTTTTCCACCGGAAGTATGCGGTGATAAGCTCCATAGAGGGAGGGCCTTATAAGGTCGTTCATTCCAGCATCCACTATAAAAAATCTTTTTACGTTTTGTTTTTTTCTGTATAGGAGCCTTGTTATGAGAGCTGCAGCATTTCCCATTATATATCTTCCCGGCTCCAGGATTAACTTCATATCTTCAGGAAAAAAGGGAACAATCCTTTTTGCCAGCTCCTCCAGGGAAATCTCTTTTTCTCCCTCTCTGTAGCTTATGCCAAATCCTCCTCCCATATCAAGATAGGAAAGCTTTACGTCAAGCTTTTGTAGTTTCTCTATGAATTCTTTTAATTTTTTCAAGGCTTCAATGTAAGGTTCTGCGCTGGTGATTTGAGAACCGATATGGAAATGGACTCCCTTTATATTAACAGCTTTTATCTTCTTCATTTTCCTGTACAATCTCTCAGCTTGCTGGAAGGGAATCCCGAATTTATTTTCACTTTTGCCAGTGCTAATATAACCGTGGGTTTCAGGGTCAACATCAGGATTTATCCTTATGGAGATATTAGCCTTTTTATCCAGCCTGGTGGCTATTTTGACAATCTCTTCAAATTCCTCTTCTGATTCTACATTAAAGAGGAGAATATTTTGGTCAAGGGCGTATTCTATCTCCTCCGCAGTTTTCCCCACTCCCGCGTAGACCACTTTTTCAGGAGGAAAACCGGCACAAAGAGCTGTATGTAGCTCCCCCCCGGATACGATATCTGCTCCTGCTCCAAGCAAGGAGAGAGTCCTGCACAGGGCAAGATTGGAGTTGGCCTTCAAAGAGTAGCATATAAGGGGGTTAAAAGATGAGAAGGCCTTTTCTACCTTTCGAAAATTTTCCACAACAGCGCCCAAACTGTAAAGATAAAAAGGGGTTTTAACCTTATCAGCAACCTCTTTTACAGGAACATCCTCGCAGAAAAGCTCATTTTCCCGCCAGTTGAAATAGTTCATGGTTTCCTCTCCAGTTTTTCTCTGGCAATTTTTATTTGATTTTCCAGGCTTTTTCTTCCTGTTCCCCCCTTTGATTCTTTATTTACCACACATTCTTCAAGAT
>QMQA01000063.1 GCA_003648845.1 Candidatus Aerophobota bacterium | reverse complement strand
TCAGCACTCTTTCTCCCACATATCCCGGTGTAATAAATACCACTTTATATCCTGAGGCTAAGGCTACATTCAGACAAAGTGAAATGGATGCCCGATAAGCAGATGTTGATTTTGGTTCAACAATCCCGGTAGTTCCAATAATAGAGATACCACCAACAATTCCTAATCTGGGATTCCAGGTTTTCTTTGCTAATTCTTCTCCACCAGGAACACTTATTACTACTTCCAGTCCCTTACCTGAAGGTATGTAAGGGGAGAGTTCTTTGATAATCATCTTTCGTGGAACTGGATTAATTGCACTATCACCAACTGGAATAGCAAGTCCAGGCTTTGTCACTACTCCAACTCCCTGACCACCTTTAATGGCAATTTCCTTTCGGCCGGTTATCCTTACTTTACAGAAAACTTTAACTTTATCAGTTATATCCGGGTCATCACCGGCATCTTTAATCACACCACATTCAGCAAAATTTTCACCTATTTTTTGTCCAATTAAAGGAAGACAAAGTTTTTCTCCTCTGGGAAGCTCTACTTCTACTGATTTTATTATTTCCCCAGTAGTAAGCATAATAGCCGCTGCTTTGGCAGCCGCCTGAGCACAGGTACCTGTAGTATATCCTCTCCTCAATCCATTTCTTTCGCCGAGGAGAGAAGGAGAAAATTTTTCGCTCATTTCATTTTTCCTTTAAAGCTAACCTTATCAATGCATTTACAATTGAAACTGCTATAGCACTTCCACCTCTTGGTCCTTCGTTGGTGATGAAGGGGACAGAAAACCTGCGGAGTTTTTTCTTTGATTCCTCCGCTCCTACAAATCCTACAGGGATACCAATTATCAAAGCAGGTTTTATCTTTCCTTGTTTAATTAATTCACAAACTTCTAACAGAGCTGTAGGAGCATTGCCAATAGCAATAATTGCTCCCTCCATAAGTGATACTCCTTTTTCCATAGAAACTGCAGCCCGAGTTATTTTCTTTTCCCTGGCAATTTGTACCACCTCATTATCATTAAGTAAACAAATGACTTTTCCACCGAATTGAGTTAAATCCTTAGCCCGAATCCCAACTTTTACCATTTCCACATCAGTGATAATATTTTTTCCATATTTAATGGCAAGAATCCCCGCCTTTACTGCCTGCGGATGGAAGATAAGGCTCTGAGCAAATTCTATATCTGCGGTAGCATGAGCTACCCTCATAATAATTTCTATCTCGCCTTCGGGAACATCAGGAGTTCCTAATTTTTCTTTTATAATCTGAAAACTCTTCCTTTCAATTTCTTTTGGGCTCATATATCTGATCATGCAGATCTCTCCTTTATACGGTGCACAGCAATGTCTGCAATTCTCTCATCTGGCCAAAGTGGAGATGCAGGGATGATATTTAGCCCGGGGAATCTCTCTTTTTCCTTTTTGATTAAATCAGGAATATCCTGATTTACATGTATGCCCTGAAAAAGAAAAAGAGGAAAAAGCACAATTTCTTTATATCCTTCTCGGACTAATTTTTCCAGAGCCTTGGGAACATCTTGAGAAGAGAACTGCAGGAATGCCGGCTCAATCCTTACCCTCTTTAATTTTTTTTTGATAAGAGCGACCACTTCTAAAAATGCCGATTTTGCTTTTTTGTCTCTACTGCCATGACCAACAACAATTACTGCCTTTTGTTTCTCAACCATTTTTACTCCTTTTTATAAACGACTTAAATAATTGTGTATCCTTTGTAGCAATTTCATTTATGAAACCTGCTTTGCTAACCGATCCGATAAATCGGATCGCTACAATATCGGGGTTTTTCACCTCTCTTTGCTATAATAACTCTTGAGGCATTCATTTCTCAATTCCTTTTCTTGCTGTAACTCCTTTTGAGAAATAATGTTTTATTTTTCTCATTTCAGTAACAAGATCCGCTATCTCTATAATCTGAGGAGAAGCATACCTTCCTGTTAAAACCAGCTCAACATGAGGCGGCTTATTTTTAATTACATTTATCAAATCATTTTTGGGTAATAGCTTAAGATATAAAGCAACATTGATTTCATCTAAAACAACTACATCGTATTCTCCGCTAAAAATAATTCCTCTTATTTTTTCAAATCCTTTTTTAGCAAGTTCTTTATCTTCTTCTCCAATCTGTTGCCCTATATGGCGTTTTCCTCCAAATTGCTCTATTTTAATAAGATCTTTAAATTTGTTTATAGAGTTAAGCTCACTATAGCCTCCGTTTTTAAGGAATTGACCAATATAAACCTTTAATCCTGCACCAGCTGCTCTTAAAGCAAGTCCAAAAGCTGCCGTTGTCTTGCCTTTTCCATTTCCTGTATACACTTGAACATATCCCCTCATTTTTTATTTCCCCCTTCTTAAAGAACCAGAACTCTTTTTAAAAGTAACTTCTTTTCCTAATCTCTTTTCACTTTGCTTCTCTTCTTACCTGATTCTCCTCTAAAATGCCTTCAATGTCAAGGTATATTTTTTGCAATTCTTTCTTCATCTTCTCCTCTGCTTGCCACATTCCTCTCTTGATAGCTTCCAATAAACGCTCAGTAATATTCTGAAGAGCATAAGGGTTAACTTTCTTAAACCACTCTTGCATATTTTTATCCAGCGCATATTTTTTAGCCAGCTCCTCATACATCCAGTCTTCTAAAACTTCAGCAGTAGCATCCCAGCCAAATGCTATATCTACCATTCGAGAAATATCTCCTGCTCCTTTGTAGCCATGTCTTTGCATACTCTTAATCCACCTGGGATTGAGAACCCTCGCTCTAAAGACATACTTGGCCTCCTCCTCTGCGGTTCTAACCTTTGTCCTTTCAGGATCTGAACTATCACCAATATAAGAGCGAGGGGATTTGCCCTTAAATGCCTTTACAGCAGCAATCATCCCTCCATGGTAAGAGTAAAAATCATCACTGTCCATCATATCGTATTCACGAGTATCTACATTTTTAACAGCGATATCCATAACAGAGAGCCTCTTCTTGAAGTCCTCAGGTGCTAATCTACCATATTTTTTCTTCCCGTAAACATAACCACCCCAGGTTACATAAACCTTGCCCAGGTCTTTTTCATCCTTCCAGTTTTTGGAATCAATAGCATCATTTACCCCCGCTCCATAAGCTCCTGGCTTGCAACCAAAAACTCTATAGCAAGCCTCTTCCTTTGCCTTCTCAGGATCAATCCCTTTAGCTAATTTTTCTTTTACCTCATTTGATACATGTTTAGCAATAAAATTACTCTCAAAAGGCTCATCAAGGTCAGCAACCATTTGCACTGCTTCATCTAAAAGTTCTACTACATTAGGAAAAGCATCTCTGAAAAATCCACTAATGCGAAAGGTAACATCAATCCTTGGTCTTTTCAATTTTTCCAGGGGAATAATCTCAATTCCTTTAACTCTTCCACTTTGCTTTCTCCAGGAAGGTTTAACTCCCATTAAATACAGAGCTTCTGCTACACTTTCTCCCTGAGTACGCATAGTGGGACTTCCCCAGATAACTATTCCTACATTTTCCGGATACTTACCCTCATCTTGAAGGAATCTTTTAATTAAATCATCTCCCATCTTCACTCCAACTCTCCAGGCAGCAGGGGAAGGGATAGCATAAGGATCAAGGGAATAAAAATTTCTTCCTGTAGGTAAAATGTCAGCCATTCCTCTGGTAGGAGCACCAGATGGGCCTGGAGGAACAAAGAATCCATCGGAAGATAATAAAGTGTTGGTCAGCTCCCTGGTAGTATCTGCAAGCTTGGGAACAAGAGAGTGGGAGATATAGAAAAGAACCTTTTTAACATTGGGATCATCTTCTCCTAATATTTTAGTGAGTTCATTCTCAATAACCTTTTCTTTAAAATTCATCTCATGGAGCTTTTTTATAATTCTTAGTGAAAATTCATTAAGCTCATCAATTATTTGTCCGTTAGTTTTACCGTTAGGATTTAGTTTTCCTCTATACATTAGAAGTTTATCGTAGTCATAGCCTTTTATTTTAGCAAGGGACTGTCTTAAGGAAGGAATATCTCCATTAGGCAGGCGAGTTAAAGCAACTAAAAACTCATCTAAATGTGAATTAATCGGCGGTTCTCCTAAAATATGCAGTCCATCTCTAATCTGGGTGTCCTTTATTTCACTTAAATAGCCATGTAATTTTTCCAAAAATTTATCAAAATCAGCAAGTGCTGTTTTTTCATTAATTTTTAAATCGTGATTTAATTTAGCCTGGCATACTTTTTCCCAGATAGATCTTTTTAATTGGGAAAGTCTTCCTGGTTGGTCAAAGTTCTTGGCTTGATAGTATTCATTTAACTGTACCTCCAGGTCGGCCATCTCATCGTAGGTATCAGCATTGTGCATTACGGGGATTAAATGATCTATAATACAACAGTAACTTCTCCTCTTTGCCTGGGTCCCCTCACCAGGATTGTTAATAATGTAAGGATAAATATTAGGCAAATCAGAGATGGCAATATCAGGAAAGCAAGATTCTGAAAGTCCCACTGATTTTCCTGGTAGCCACTCCAAGGAGCCATGCTTTCCAATGTGCATTATAACATTTGCTTTAAATACATCTCGAATCCAACGATAGTAAGCATAGTAGTGATGAGGGATAGGATGATCAGGACTATGGTAGATAGCAGCAGGGTCTTCCAGAAATCCCCGGGGAGGTTGAAGACCAATGAAAATATTCCCATTAATTATCCCGGGGATTAAAAGTTTATTTTTGTAGCTAAACAGTTTGCCTGGTGGCTTACCCCATGCTTTTATCATTTTATCCTGGACTTCTAAGGGAAGTTCTTCAAACCATTTTATATATTGCTTTATAGAAACTTTATCTACTGCCCTTTTTGCTAATTCCTCAGAGCTTGCCCATCTACGATCATTAGTGACCTGATTAATTATATCCTTAATTAAACTTTGACCATCCCTTGGTAGATAATTTAGCTTATATTTTGCCTTTTTTAATTCCCTCAAAATGTTCCAAACAGAGGCAGGGGAATCTAATCCAAAAGCAGTTCCAATACGATCGTTCCGGGGTGGATAGTTATGAAATATAATAGCAACCTTTTTTTCTCTATTGGGGATATGTCTTAGTTTTGCCCAGTTAAGAACCAATCTCACAAATTTATTGATACGCTCTGGTATAGGTTCATATTTAGCTATTTTAATGCCAGTTATAGAATCTACTTCGTATTTCTTAGTCGCCACTGGCACTGTAATTAAAACTCCATCAAACTCAGGCATAGCCACACTGATACTAACATCTACAGGATTTAGCCCCTGAAGGGTGCCTTCCCATTTCTTTAGGGTATTTGTAGTTGTTATTCCCTGAAGAACTGGCACTCCTAGTTTCTCCAGAATACTTTTACTCTTTTTCAATGCTTTCCGGGACTGCGTGAACATACTCAAAGAGAACATAATAAGATTAACTAAAACATCAATAATAGGCTTGCCATTCCTGATAAAATAACTTTCGGCTACCTCAATAGCTCCTTTATTCCCCAGATTTACATCCTTCAAGGTTTGAAGGAACACAGGAATAACATTTGCTCCTTGTTTTTCAATTTCTCGAATTAAAGCATCAATAGTTCTGGTATTACCGTTGACCCAATGACTTCGATAAAACCAGAGTCCAACAGTTGGTCTTTGGGAAACATATTTTTTGGCCAGATACTCATTGAGCGAGGGAATATTCTCAAAATCAGGATGATAAATCCCTTCCCAAGGAAGAAGTTGAGGTTCTTTAAAAATGAAAGATTTACCTTTAAAGTGATTAACTAAAAAAAGAAGAAGATTTAGAAAATTTTTTTCTCCTCCATACCGGATATACTTTGAGATTAGGTTTCGCTCCTCACTATTTACAGTAGAAAATTCTCTTATTATAGATAATTCCTCAGGTGAATCTGTCTGAATATGAACTTTAACCTTATTCTTCAACTGCTTCACAAGAGCGTCAAATCCCGGACAGCTGTCCTTACCTCCCATAAGACGAAAGATAGCTAAATCTGATTCTCCTGCATACTTACAAAAAGCCTCATAAGTAAGGGTATTTTGAAGATCACTGGAGGTTTTAGCGTCAACCTCAACTATTTTCCCTTTTTCCCGGTAAATCCTGTTTAATGCCCGGGATAAAGGAATTAAATCATTCTCTATACCAGCAAAATAAGCAATTTTTAGCATCTTCCCCTTTTTTATCAAATTACCAGAATTACAAAAAGACAACCAATATAAACTAAGATAGATAAAGCAAAAGAAATAGCTGCTAACTTTATCCCCAGCCGGGGTCCATACACTCCAAGGTAATAAGTTCCTAAAAACCTCAATGTTATCACTGGCAGATGAAAAAGAGAAGTAAGTAGCATTGTCTTAAGGGCTTCATTTAAAAGGATGTTTCCCTGTTGATAAAGAGCTGCCAGCATAGAAAGTCCCATTATAGGAGAGATGATGTAGCTCGCTATAACAGGAACAACCTCAGAGGAAAGACCAATACCTCCAGCTACTAAAGCAAGATAGCGAAAAACTCCTAATCCTTCCAATTCAAAGATAATAAAAACAGCAAGTGGAATTGTTATCAGTATACGTTTTAATGGTTTTATGGAATTTTCCCAACCCCTGCGCACTATATTCTTAAATTTTATTTTCTCTTTTTTCTTACTTATTTTTTCTTGACCCCAATTTTGAACTGGACTTTTTCTTCCTACCAAAATAACAAATACTACTTTGACTCCAATTACCAGGATACGAAGACAAAGGTAAAAACTTCCCAATGCCCATCCTAAAACTGAGAGAGCTGTAGGTAAAAAGTAGCTAAAGAACTCCCGTAAAAAGACAGGGACAGAAAGCGCCAGAGCAGAAAGGATTGTCTGGCACTCATTCAATACTTTTTTCTCTTGAAGGCTAATCACCATAGCTCCTCC
>QMQA01000062.1 GCA_003648845.1 Candidatus Aerophobota bacterium | reverse complement strand
ATGTTGGGGTGGTTATAAAAGCCTATTGCTATTTAAGAATGTTGGGAAAAGAAGGTTTAAGGCAGGTAAGTGAAGATGCTATTCTTTCTGCCAATTACATTAGAAAAAAACTCGAAAAATTTTTCCCCTCTACTTACAAAGGAGTTTGCATGCATGAGTGTGTTCTTTCTGGCAAAGGTAAAAAAGAAAAGGGGGTAAGAACCCTGGATGTTGCCAAACGCCTTCTTGATTTTGACCTGCACCCTCCTACTATTTATTTTCCTCTTATAGTAGAGGAGGCTTTAATGATTGAGCCTACTGAAACCGAGAGCAAGGAAACTCTGGATATGTTTATTGGTGCTCTTTTGCAAATTGCAAAAGAAATAGAAGAAAATCCTTCACTGGTGAAGGAGGCTCCTCATAAAACTCCTGTTGCACGGGTTGATGAGGTAAGGGCAAACAGATTTCCCAGAGTAAGATGGGAAGAATCCTGACTTGCCCTGAAGAGAAAAAAAATTATAATAACTGATACACCTCCCACTGTGTGCAGGGACTGATTATGGTTCAGGAGAGACTAAAAGGTCTCACGCTTGTTGAGCTGCTTATAGTTATTGCGGTAATCTCAATCCTGACGACAATTATAACCACCAGCCTTATCAAAGCAACCAACCGGGCAAAAAGATCAGAGGCAAAAACCTTCATAGGAAAGCTGGAGCTTGCCATATCTATGTACAGGATTGATACAGGAATGTATCCTTCTGACGAGGAAGGCTCAGCTTCACTTCGCCGGGCACTTGATCCTGGCGAAAATGATCCAATTCGAGATGTACCTGGATGGAAAGGCCCCTACCTTGAGTTTAGAGATAATGAAGTGAACTCGACTGGAGAGCTGGTAGATCCGTGGCACAAAGGCAAAAACGATAGAGAGCACATATACGTTTATCGAGCTGATCTGGATAATGATCCTTCTACCTTCCCACCTTTTCACAACACTACAAGCTTTGACATTTATTGCAAGGGTTTTGATGGTAAAACTGGAACTGATAAAGAAGAAGCTAACCAGCCTGAGGATGGAAATTACTGCCAAAATGGCATGGATGATGACGGAGATGGCCTGATAGATGAACTCGTCTTCAGCAAAGATAAAAACGGATATCTGGAAGATGATATTAATAACTGGTAATTTCTCCGGATTTTCCCTGATTGAACTTATAGTGGCAATGGGTATAATTTCTTCTATCATATTCCTCGGCTCTTTGCATTTTCAGTCTCACCTATCACAAACTCTTTTAAGAACATCCTCTCAGGAAGTGGCAAGTACTTTAAGATGGGCAAGACGTCTTGCAATCACTAAAAGACAGCCTCACAAAGTTGTATTTCAGCCTCAAACAGGCAAATACTGGATTGAAAATGCAAAAGGGGAAAAAGTGGAAGGTGTAGTCTGTTTGAAAAAAAGAATCAAATTTGCCAATCCTGAACTGGGAAAAACAGGAGAGGAAGATGGATTGGTAGAGGCAGGGATACCTGACAACGCTTTTTCTTTTTATCCCCAGGGAACAGCAGAAGGAGGATCCATTTACCTTAAAGATAGCGAAAAGGGGAACTGGTACACGGTAACTATTACACCCACTACCGGAGGTGTAACAATCTATGAGGAAAAACATTAAAAAAGGTGGATTTACCCTGGTGGAGATAATTATTATTATTGGCATTTTATCCTTTGGACTTTTGACCTTTGCTAAAGTTTTTCCTTATGGATTTGAAGCAAAAAGGAGGGCAGAAAACTACTCCAGAATAGGGATACTGGCCCAAAGTCTGGTAGAAGACATAATAAAGGATGGCTACAGGAGGCTGACTGAAAAATACCCACAGATCTGGCCCGGTTATGGAAAAGGTTCTGGAAAATTTGAAAAACACCCCCAAATTAGCTGGCAGGTGGAGTGGTGGCAAGCAGAGATCCCCAATTTGAGGAAAATAAAGGTAAAAGTTTACGCAGATGTTGAGAAAGAAGACTCTCCCTGCGAGCTTGAGATAGTAACCTATCTTGCCAGGAGGGAATAAATTATGAACAAAGGGGAAATGGCCTTTACACTGCCAGAGATCCTGATAGCTACTTTTATTTTATCTTTTCTCCTCCTGGGGGCTTATTTTATATTTAACAAGAGCCATTCTGCCTGGGAAAAAGGAAATTTGCGTATTGAACAGTACCAAAAAATCAGAGGATGTCTTGATATCCTGACAAGAGAGTTGAAGAGTGCCTTTATAACTTCCAGTAATCCCTCTTTTGTTTTTAAAGGAAAAGAGAATGAAGTTTTGCTTACCTCATCATCCAATATACCCCGCCAGAAAGGAGAGTATGATTTAAAACAGATTAAATATAAGCTTGATAACTCCAGATTGATAAGAAGGGTAAAAAGTAACTTTATAAATCCCTCAAGCTCTGGAGCTGTTACTGTTCTTGCATCTGGCGTAGATAAGGTAACTTTTTCTTATTACAACGGGGAAAAATGGCAATCTCAGTGGGATTCAGAAAAAGACAAAGATAAAAGATTCTCTTCCGGGCTGCCCCGGGCAGTGGGTATAGAATTTGTAATAAGAGAAGAGGGGGAGGCTGCAGTTTTCTCCACAACAGTAACTCTCCCTGTAAGATAATCCTGACCTCCAGTCAAAAAACTGGTCTAATTTCAGCCTCTTAACTCCTTTACAATTATGTCAAATTTGCTATCTTATACAAAAAAGAAAAGGAGAGGCGCAAGTGAGTATAACCAAACAGGAGAGAGAAAAAATAAAAAAAGAACTGGGTAAACACCCAAAGGATACAGGTTCACCCGAGATTCAGATAGCTCTTTTAACAAAGAAAATAGAGAATTTAACAGAGCATTTGAAAAAAAATAAAAAAGATCACGGTTCAAAAAAGGGGCTTTATGAGATGGTATCAAGGAGAAAAAAACTCTTGGATTATCTTAGGAGGAAGGATATCGAAAGGTATAAAAAAATTATAGAAAAACTTGGATTAAGAGGGTGAGATTTATGTATAAAATAGAAGGCGAAATTGCAGGACAAAAGCTAATTATAGAAACAGGAAAAGTAGCCAAAAGAAGCTCTGGATCAGTATGGATTCAGTATGGGGAAAACATAGTACTGGCAACAGCGGTAATTTCTCCTGAGATAAAAGAAGAGGTTGATTTTATTCCTCTTACTGTCGATTATAGAGAAAAAGCTTATGCAGCAGGTAAGATCCCGGGAGGTTTTTTTAAAAGAGAAGGAAAACCCTCCGAGGAAGAAATCCTTTCCAGTAGACTTATAGACAGGTCAATACGTCCACTTTTCCCTAAGGGTTTTAGAAACGAAACCCAGATAATAGTTAACGTCCTCTCGGCCAGTGAATCCAATCAACCTTCAATTTTGGGAATAACAGGAGCGAGTTTAGCCTTAGCCTTATCTGCCAAAATAATGAATAAACTGGTGGGTGGGGTAAGGATAACCAGGATTGGAGAGGAATTTGTGGTTAACCCTACGGATAAACAGCTTGAAAAAGCTGAGCTGGATATTGTGGTTGCTGGAAACAAAGATGGGATAACCATGGTTGAGGGACAGGCTAAAAAAATTCCAGAACCTGTTATTATAGAAGCTTTAAAAAGCGCACATACACAAATTCAAAAGATAATCGAGCTGGGAGAAAAGTTTCTCTCTATTGCACCAGCGCCAAAGGAGAGTATCTCCCTCTGTCAGATTGAGGAAAAACTAAAAAAAGAGGTAATCGAGTTTTTAACTCCCGAGATTGAAAATATCAGCTCAAAATGGAGCAAACAGGAAAAAGATGAGTACCTTGAAAAAGTAAAAGAAAAAATGCTTCAGAAGTTCTCAGCCTGGTGTCCGGAAAATGAATATGACCTTTTAGCTATTCTGGAGGATTTGAAAAAGAAAAGACTCAGAGAGATGGTCCTTATGGAAGGCAAAAGATGGGACGGAAGAGGTCCGGATGAGATAAGAAAGATAAGCTGTGAGGTAGGAATTCTTCCAAGAGTGCACGGATCCAGTCTTTTTACCAGAGGAGATACCCAGTCCCTGGTAGTTACAACTCTTGGAACATCAGCCGATGAACAAATTATAGATGGATTGCAAAAAGAAGAGATAACCAAAAGGTTCATGTTTCACTACAACTTTCCTCCCTTTTCCACCGGAGAAGCTCGGAGAATGGGGGCTCCGGGGAGGAGAGAAATTGGTCATGGATACCTTGCTGAAAGAGCACTCGCAGCCGTAATACCTGACGAGAATACTTTCCCCTACACCATAAGAGTAGTATCCGATATTCTTGAGTCAAATGGTTCATCTTCCATGGCATCTGTCTGTGGGGGAAGCTTATCTTTAATGGATGCCGGCGTACCTATTTCTGAAGCTGTAGCAGGTGTTGCAATTGGACTTGTTAAAGAAAAGGAGGGAAATATCCTTTTAACTGACATCCAGGGTATAGAAGATCATCTGGGAGATATGGATTTTAAGATTGCCGGCACCAAAGATGCTGTAACTGCTCTTCAACTGGATATCAAAACAGATAAAGTAGATTTTGAAATCCTGGCAAAAGCTCTGGAAAAGGCTAAATCAGCACGACAGATCATTTTGAAGAAGATGGCCCAGGCTATTGAAAAGCCACGGGCAACTCTTCCCAAACACGCTCCTCGAATAGCAACACTTACCATCCCCATAGAGAAAATACCCGATGTTATCGGTCCAGGAGGAAGGGTGATAAAAAAGATAATTCAGGAAACCGGGGCACAGATTGATATAAATGATATAGAGGGAAAGGTAACAGTTTCCTCCATGAGTGAGGAAGCCACAAATAATGCTTTAAATATGATAAAGGACATTATAAAAGAGTTAAAGGTGGGAAAAGTTTATCTTGGTAAGGTGAAAAGAATAACGAACTTTGGAGCTTTTGTAGAGATATCGCCTGGTAGGGAAGGTCTGATCCATATCTCGGAGTTAAGTGATAAGTACGTTAAAGATGTCTCAGAGGTGGTTCGTCCTGGAGACGAAATTCTGGTTAAAATAATTGGAATTGATGAACTTGGACGTATAAATTTAAGTAAAAAAAGAGTAAGTCCAAAAGTTGACTGACAGATAAAATTTATTAAACTATATTAGCAAATTACTCCAAGGAGGTGTAAAAAACTTGGTCGACATCAAGGTGGATAATTACAACTCCTTTTCTCAAGCTTTGAAGAGATTTAAAATAGAATGCCAGCAATCAGGGTTAACCTCGGAGATAAAAAGACACCAGGAGTATGAAAAACCAACAGAGAGAAAAAGAAAAAAAAGACTAAAGGCTATTAGAAGACAGAGAAGAAAGATGCGAAAGCTGGAAAGACTAAACAGTTTTTAACCCTGCTCCTTCAAAAGTGAGAAAAAAACTTTGAGCCAACACCCTATTCTCGGGAATCTAACTCTGGGTATGGCGGGCCTTCCAGGAGAAGACCCTAAGTATTCAGGAGGATTCCCCCGTGAAAGAAAGACTCAAAAGTTTTTTCTCTCACAAAGGAGCAGGGTTTTGAAAAAAGAAAAACTCTCTGTTGTATTTATGGGGACGCCTGAGTTTGCCTGTCCTTCTTTAGATAAATTAATAGAAGAAGAAAAGGTTGTAGCAGTAGTTACACAACCTGACAGACCTGCAGGAAGAGGCAGAAAGATCAGACCGTCAGCAGTAAAATTAGCTGCATCCGAGAGGAATATCCCCGTTTACCAGCCAGAAAATTTAAAAGACCCGGATTTTCTAAAAAAAATTAACCTGCTTCAACCTGATCTGATAGTAGTGGTGGCATTTGGTAGACTACTTCCCGGGATAATGTTGAACATTCCAAGAATTTTTTCCATTAATCTCCACCCCTCACTTTTGCCAAAGTACAGAGGTCCTGCACCTGTACCCTGGGCAATAATCAAGGGCGAGTCTCAAACCGGGGTTACAGTCCAAAAAATGAAAGAAAAAGTGGATGAGGGAGAAATTATTCTACAAAGGAAAATTTCTATTAATCCGGAGGATACCTGTGGAATCTTAAACAAAAAATTATCCTACCTTGGGTCACAAACTCTAATTGAGGCTATTAAATTAATCAAGCAAGGAAAAGCTAAATTAAAACCACAGCAAGGCAAGACAAGTTATGCTCCCAAAATAACCAAAAAGATGGGCAAAATTAACTGGAGAGCATCAGCCTGGGAAATACACAATCTGGTGAGGGGGCTAAATCCAGCGCCTGGAGCCTTTACCACATTCCCGCGAGAGGGAAAATCCTGCCGAATTAAAATCTGGAAAACAGCTGTTCTGGAAAATTCCCCTTACGGAGAAGAATCTCAACCGGGAACTGTTGTAAAAATCCAGAAAGAAACAGGATTTGTGGTTAAAACCGGAGGAGGGGCTCTTTTAGTTAAAGAAGTTCAACTGCCAGGTAAACCAAGAATTAATGCTTATGATTTTATAAAAGGCTATAGGATTAGAGAAGGTTTTTTATTAGGAGGGTAGCAGAATGAATACCCTGAAAACAGCCCTGTTTTTGACTATTTTAACCTTGCTGCTTGTCTGGATTGGTGCTCTCATTGCCGGAGTGGCTGGAGCTGTTTTTGCCTTCTTAATAGCTCTTATTATGAACGTGGTAAGCTGGTGGTGGAGTGATAGAATCGTTCTGGGGATGTACAGAGCTAAAGAAGTTTTACCCCGTGATAATCCCGAGCTCCACAGAATGGTTGAAAATCTTTCTCTTGCCGCAAAAATTCCCAAGCCCCGAATATGGATAATCCCTCTGGATGTTCCCAATGCCTTTGCTACAGGAAGAGGTCCAAAACATTCTTCTGTAGCTGTAACCAGAGGGCTCTTAAAAACTCTGAGCTGGCAAGAAATAGAGGGCGTTCTCTCCCACGAAATCTCCCATATTAAAAATAGAGATATT
>QMQA01000061.1 GCA_003648845.1 Candidatus Aerophobota bacterium | reverse complement strand
GGGGCAACTTCAATACCCCTCGTGCAATATCTTTTTTATAAACCGGAAGCTCTTCTGCATCCCGGAAAAGAGAAAGGGCAGTTGCTCTATCTTTCTGGTTGATCAGGTTTTCTTTTTCTTCTCTTAAAGTATCTTCTTCTTCTTTTATCTTTTGCAGTTCCTTTTCTATCTCCTGTAGGTCTTTCTGGCAATTTTGCTTTAAATCCAGTAGAGAGTGGAGTTCTCTTTCTTTTTGCCTCCAAAGCTTAAGATCCTCGTCAAGATACCGCTCATAATCAAGAAAAAATATCTTTTGACGAGACCAATCCAGAAAAGCCTCTTTTATCCTCTTGTTGCGAAGATAGGCTCTTAAAAGCTTTATCCTGTTGTTTTTTTCTCTTAAAACTCTCCTTTCCTGGAGTTTATCTCTAAGAGCCTTCTCTTTCTGATGCACCTGCTGCAATCTTTCAATAGCAGCAATAAGGTCTTTTCTTCTTTCCTCTTTTTCTTTTACCTGCGACTTCTTGCGTGCAGGCTGGCGATCGCTCCAGTCCCCTCCTGGGGTAAGACCAACTTCCTCACCGATTTTTTCCTTGATTCTTTCTATATTAACCGGTGTTCCTGAAAGAAACTCCTTAATCCTGTCCTGCCACTTTTCATCCTCACTTAAGGTAAGATCTCCTGACCTGATTATAAAAAGTCTGGCAAGATGGTAATGGGGAAGATTAACAATTTGCTCAAACTTAAAGCTTCCCGGGAAGATGTATTCTTTTCCGAGATGTTCCAGAACTAAGCTAACATTTTTCTTGAAAAGAGAAGGGGAATTTTTCTCGAATCGATCCTGGCCGGGAAATATACTTTTTTTATGAAAAAGTGCACCAGTTATAGCATCTATAAGTGCAGTCTTTCCAGCTTCATTCCTGCCATAGATTATATTAATATCTTCACATCTGATATAAAAATTTTTAACCGGTCCATAATCTCTTACATTGATCTCCTTTATCCTCATCCCCTTAGTCTCTCCAGGGCGGATAAGGTTAACTCCAGAGCTTTTTCTTTTATCTGTTCATCACCTCCTATATCTTTTAACTTCTCCACAAAAAGTTTCAGGATAGGATTTTGAAGAATATGTGCCCAGTATCTGATCTCACAGGATAAGTGGATGTTTTTAAAGCTGGAGCGATACTTTCCCTCAATCTTTTTTATCCTCTCTTTGAACTCAGCCTCGCTTATTTTTATTGACCCTTTCACCCTGCCGTCCAGCATAACTTTTTTATCAGCTATCTTTTTAATCTGTTGTTCAATTTCCTCAAGTTCCTCCTCTTCTTTTCCCGGGAACACCATCCACTTTATTCTCTCCCAATAAGGACAGATATCCACAGGAATTTTTTCAATCTTAACTTGCCCTTTACTGCCAAAACTGACCAGAACTATAAATCTTTGCCCGATAGAGCGCCTGCTGGTAGCAACAGGGGAACCAGGATACACCACCTGGGTTTCCCCAAAGCTAAGATGGGTGAGTCTTGAATGGTAGTGACCAAGAGCAAGATACCTCATTCTGTCTTTCACATCCCACCTGTAAATTGGCATATACTTTGCCTCATCACCAAGTTCCACATAAATATCAGGAGAATTTCTGTCGTAAAGGGTACCATGAGCTATAACCACATCAGGTTTTGATTTAAGCTCCTCTATACATTGAGAAAACTCAAGTTGAGGATGAAAAGGAATCCCCACAATTTCTACTCCCTTTAAATTAATCCTGGAGGGAGCATTATTTAAAAGGATCACTCTTTCTCCGTAATTGATTTCTGGAGAGTAGGAAAGATAATCGTGATTCCCGGGGAGAATTAAAACAAGGGACTTTTCTGCTTTTTCAAAAATCTTTCTGACCTTTTCTCTTAAAAAAGAGGCCTCAATATCACTTTCAAATAAATCACCGGCTATAATTAAAGCATCGGCAACCTGCTCTGTCTTGGAGAGAATCCAGGAGAGAATATCCAGACGGAAGGGGTCATCTCTTTTAAGATGAAGGTCCGCTGTATGGATAAATTTTACTCCCATTACTTATAAGTATGCCTTTAAATTAATCACTTTAACCATAGCAAATAAGCAGAGCATGTCAACAAATGCACCTTGACATGGTATCCATCAAAAGTAGAATGGACTTAGTTTGCTGTAAAAGATGGAAAAAGAAAAAAAACCTAAAAGCATATTAATAGTCGGGGTGGGAAATATACTGCTGGGCGATGAAGGAATTGGGATTCACGTAATAAAAAAACTGGAGAGGTTAGACCTTCCCGCCAATGTCGAGATCCTGGATATGGGGGTTGCTGCTTTCTCTCTTATTCCTCATATCCCAGGAAGAGAAAAAATCATTATTGTGGATGCAGTAAAAGCAGGGGGCAAAGCAGGAAGTATCTATCGATTCTCAATCAATGAAATACAAAAAGAAAAAGATAAGCACCTTTCCCTTCATGAGGTGGGTATCGGTGATATCTGGAGTTTCGTGCAACCACATACATCGACAGAGGTTGTGGTTATAGGAGTAGAACCAGGGCAGATTAGATGGGGAATGGAGCTTTCGCCATCCTTGAAGGAGAAAATACCCCAAGTAGTAAATTTGATATTAAAAGAAATTTATCCGGAGCAAAATAAATGCTGATTTTAGGAATAGAAACCTCCTGTGACGAAACGGCAGTGGCAGTGGTGGAAGATGGAAAGAAAATCCACTCAAATCTGGTGGCATCTCAGGTGCAGCTACACAAAGAATTTCATGGAATAGTTCCTGAAGTTGCATCAAGAAAACATCTGGAGGTGATCCTGCCTCTCTTAAAGGAGAGTTTAAAGAAAGCAAGTCTTACCCTAAAGGACATAGATGTAGTTGCCGTAACCTACGGTCCAGGACTTAGTGGGTCTTTGCTGATAGGCCTTACTGTGGCCAAAGGAATAGCTTTCTCTCTGAACCTGCCCCTGATAGGAATAAATCATCTGGAAGCTCATCTACATGCTGCTTTTCTTAACTCTCCCTCACCCTCTCCTCCCTTGATTGGACTTGTTATTTCTGGAGGACACACAGAACTTGTTTACCTGTCAGAAAACGAAGAATACGAACTTTTAGGTTCCACCAGAGATGATGCTGTAGGAGAAGCGTTTGATAAAGTGGCAAGGATTTTAAACCTCGGTTATCCCGGGGGACCAATAATTGAAAAAATAGCAAGGAATGGAGATCCATCAAAGATAAAACTCCCTGTCCCCAGGTTTAAAGGAGAAACCCTTGATTTTAGCTTCAGTGGATTGAAAACAGCGGTACTTTATATGGTAAAGCAACTGAAAAGCAAGAATCTGACCGTTCCGGTAGAGGATATAGCGGCAAGCTTTCAGCTGCAAATAGCAAGAATTATTTATGAAAGAATAGCCAAGGCTGCTTCTTTAAAAAAAGTGAGGCAGGTTGTCCTTGGGGGAGGTGTTGCCTCCAATAAATTTATTAGAAATTTTCTTTTAAATAAATTCCGGGAAAAACTGCAGATATTTATCCCTCCTCCCGAGCTTTGCACCGATAATGCAGTCATGATAGCAGCTCTTGCTTATCATAAAATAAAAAAGGGAGAGATATCCTCACTCTCACTTGAAGTACAGCCAAATCTGAAAATCGGCTAAACTTTTTACTCTAATAGCTGTCCTTTTCTATTCTCTCCAAAAGCATTTCCACCTCATCACTGATAATCCACTTCTCGTAGGCATCCTTATCTATTTCCCTTAAAAAACGGGAAGGTTTCATAATTACGGCCTGACGCCAGTTACCTGCAATTATTGGATAACAAAGATAAAGTTCCTCTTTTGCCCTTGTCGTTGCTACATAAAGAAGTCTTCTTTCCTCCTCCACGCTGTCAGAATCCCTTAAGGCTTTTGCTGCCGGGAAACGGCCATCGGCAAGCCAGATAACAAAAACCACCGACCATTCAAGACCTTTTGCCTGATGCACGGTGGACAGAACCACACATTCATCTTCATTCCCTCCAAGTACAACTGTTTCCGATTCCACAGTCCCCAAAAGAGCAAGTTCAGAAAGGAAATTCCTGATAGAAGAATAATTCCGGGCGAAGCTGGCCAATTGATTCAAATCCTCTATTCTTTCCTCATAATCAGGATATTTTGACCTGAGGTAATCCTCATATCCCTGCTGAAGGATAAAGTGGATCATGCTCGCGGGATTTTTTTTAAAGGACCCATCCTGCAATGACGAAAGAGTTTCAACGAATCTTGGCCACTCAGGTGAGACCTTTCTGGGAAAAACATTTATTATCTTACCCGATTTTATCCTCTCCAGGGGATCACTACTTGCCACCAGCTCTTTCCATAATTTATCAGCAGTCACATTACCTATACCTGGCAACATTTTAAGAATTCTTTTCCAAGAAAGTTCGTCTTTTGGATTAACCAGTATTTTCAAATAAGCAGTAACATCTTTTATATGAGCTCTCTCAAAAAACCTCAACCCGGATCTAACTACAAAAGGGATACCCCTTCTGGTAAGCTCCATCTGAACTTCCATAGAATGATAGTGCGAACGATAAAGTACCGCTATATCCTCTAAAGACCTTCCTTCATCCCGAAGCTCAAGAATTCTCTCCGCAACAAACTCTGCCTGCTGGTTAACATCCCTGAGGGGAACAACTGCTGGCTTAAAATTTCCCTTTTTTACCGCGCGCAAGGTCTTGGGAAACTGTTTTTTATTTGCAGCAATAACATAGTTGGTAAGACGAAGTATACAGGGAGTACTTCTGTAATTTATCTCCAGCTTAAAAACCCTGGCATCAGGATATCTTTTGGGAAATTCTATTATGTTGGCAAAATCTGCCCCACGGAAAGAATATATGCTCTGTGAATCATCTCCGACCACCATGACATTGCGATGAAAAGAAGCTATAAGGTCTACAATTTCTCCCTGGAGTTTATTTGTATCCTGATACTCATCCACAAGAACATGAAGGAAATTTTCTGAATAAAAAGTCTTAACTTCAGGATATTCTACAAAAAGTTTCTTCCAGTTAAAAAGAAGGTCATCAAAATCCATAAAGTTAAGTTCTTTTTTTCGAATCTGATATCGCTTAAGAACTCTTTTTATATCTTCAAGCTGATCTGCAAAAAAGGGGTATTTTTCCTGGACAATACTCTCTACCCCTCGTTCGGTATTGATAGCTAAACTATTAATATCTGCCAAAATCTCGGAGGTGGGAAACCTTCTCTTTTTAATATCTATTTTAAGGTCGGTAATACAAAGAGCCATAAGGTCCCTGGAATCTTCTCTGTCTATTATAGTGTAGTTATTCTTATATCCAAGAAGATGAGCATAACGTCTTAAGATAAGATTACCTATATGATGAAAAGTGCCTCCCCAGATCCTTTTGGCCTGAGTGGAAATAAGATGTTCCACACGATGGAGCATATCCCTTGCCGCCTTATTGGTAAAGGTGACAAGGAGTATTCTATCCGGAGAAACTCCTGTATCAAGAAGCCATGCTACGCGATAGGTAATGGTCCTTGTTTTACCACTACCTGCCCCGGCAATCACCAGAACAGGTCCTTTTCCTGCGGTTACCGCTTCAAGCTGCTCTGGATTAAGATGAGCCTCATAATTTATACCACAGGGTGGGTGTCTCTGTGTACCTTTAAGATTAAACTTTCTTACCAATATTACCCCCTTTTTCTTTAATAATTAAAACTTTCACTTTTTAAATCCTTTTCACTATTTTCCCCAAGGGTTTTCTATGAGTGGGCTTGGGTGATGTGGCAGGATATCCTAAAGGAGTAAGGGCAACAGGCTCAATGTCATCTGGAAGATTAAGTATTTTCTTTACCTCAGAAGGATTAAATGCTCCAATCCAGCAGGTTCCAAGACCCTCTGCTGTTGCAGCAAGTACAAGATGATCCATGGCAATAGCAACATCCACATCCAAGTAACTTTTTCCGTCAGATCTTATCCAGGCTTCCTTTTTTATTCCACAGGCACAGATAATGACAGGGGCCTGCCAAAACCAGTCCTTGTTATAGGCCCTTTGAAATTCTTTTTTGATTTTCTCTGTTTTGATCACCAGAAACTGCCAGGGTTGGCGGTTAGCAGCAGAAGGTGCCAGTCTTGCAGCTTCCAGTATCCTTTGCAACTTATCCTCCTCCACAGGCCTTTCTTGATACTCCCTTATACTTCTTCTTGTCCTTATTACTTCATAAAAATCCATGATAACACCTCCACTCCTGTTTGCTGGTCTTCTTAATCGCAGTTTTTCCCTCGTGAGTTATTAATCCTGAGGGTTTATTTTTTGTATATAATACCACAAATTCACATAGATTCAACTATTCATCTCCAGTTGACATCAATGAAGAATAATGATAATATGATTTGCGTTACGGTACAAAGATACATTAAATAGTTAAGCTCAACCTGATAAAAGAGACTCCCCTGCCGCTGGTGTTTTTTTCTGAGAGAAGCACTTCCTTCACTTTTCTTTTTAAAATTAGATGATGACCAATAAAATCAAACGAGGAGGTGGGTTAGATGAATGAGAAGATGGTATGGATCATCGCTGTTCCTTTGTTAATCTTTACATTTTCATCAACTTTGGCCTTTGCCACACAGGATGTGGAAGAGAAAATAAAGGGAAAAAAAGTTGTTATGATTATCGCCAGCAGAAACTTCAGAGACGAGGAGCTTCGGATACCAAAAAATATACTGGAAAAGGAGGGAGTAGAGGTAAAAATAGCATCCTCATCTAAGGATGTTGCCACTGGTATGCTTGGGGCAACTGTTAAACCGGATCTTCTGATAAATGAGATAAAGGTAAAAGAGTATGAGGCTATCATTTTTGTAGGTGGGACCGGTGCAAGTTCTTACTGGAATGACCCGGTTGCCCATTTTATTGCTCAAGAGGCGATAAAGGAGAGCAAGATTTTATGTGCCATATGCATTGCTCCTGTTACACTGGCCAATGCTGGTGTATTAAAAGGTAAAAAGGCTACTGTATGGCCAACCGAACAACACAGACTAAAGGCAAAGGGTGCCTTATATACCGGGAAAAAAGTGGAGGTAGATGGAAATATCATAACCGCCAGTGGCCCTCAAGCAGCAGAAGAATTTGGCAAG
>QMQA01000060.1 GCA_003648845.1 Candidatus Aerophobota bacterium | reverse complement strand
GTTCTGTTATTTCTAATTCTCACCCTCTAATTAAAAAAAATAGGGATGCATCCCTTTAGCTTTTTCCTGCCTGAGGAATTCTCGTTTATAAAAAGGGTGTATCTCTAAACCTTGGAAAGTAAAAAATGGAAAAGACATATTCAAGAATATATCTGATTTTGCCTGAAATAAAGGAACTTCTTGCGCAAAAAAACAGAGAAGAGTTAAAAGAAATTTTTAAAGATTACGAACCTGTAGAGGTAGCACAGGTTTTAAGAGAATTTCCTTTAAAAGAAAAAGTGTATCTTTTTTCCTTATGGGATATTGATTTTGCCGCCGATGTATTTGAAAAACTTGATGAAAAGGAACAAATAGAGATTCTGGGAACAATTGATGATGCAAGAAAGGGTAGACTTTTAAACGAGCTTGCCCCAGATGAAAGGGCGGACCTTTTTGAAGAACTTCCTCCGGAAACAGTTAACCGATTTCTCTCTATAATGGCTAAAGAGGAGGCACAAGATGTAGAGGAGTTGATGAGGTATCCATCCACCAGTGCCGGAGGAAGAATGACCACAGAATTTGCCAGTATAAGAGAGGATATGACCGTGGAGCAGGCATTTCAAATACTCAGGAAAATCGCAAAGGATCTGGAAATGGTATACTACATCTATGTGCTTGATAGGGAGGATAAACTGGTTGGAGTTCTTTCTCTAAAAGAGCTTATTCTGGCAAATCCTGAAGAGAAAGTGAGCAAACTGATGCACAAAAATCCCATTGCCTTGCCTGTTAACATGGATCAGGAAGAGGTGGCAAAAGAAATAGCTAATTATGATCTTTTAGCCCTGCCGGTGGTTGATGAAGCTGGAAAAATGAAAGGTATAATTACCGTAGATGATGTTATTGACGTTATAAGAGAGGAAAACACAGAAGATATGTATAAGTTTGGGGCAGCAGGTGAGCATACAGAGGAATATATGAAGATGCGACCCGCAATTATTGCCAGAAATAGATTGACCTGGCTAATTATTCTCGGTATTACCGGGTTTTTTTCCGGAATAGTAATGCAACGTTTTTCATTTGCCCTGGAAAGCGTTGTGGCCCTGGCTTTCTATATACCTGTCCTGATGGATACCGCGGGTAATGCGGGAACTCAGGCAGCTATGGCCGTAGTAAGAGGGTTAGCAATAGGAGAGGTAAAAATAAAAAATATATGGGCAGTAGTGAAAAGAGAAATTTTAATAGGAGGCCTTCTTGGTATTCCCTTAGGGGCACTGGTTCTTTTAAGGGCTCTTTTACTCCAGAAAAGCTCCCTTCTGGGAATTTGTGTTGCCTTTAGTATGCTTATAACAATTATAATTGCCACCTCCGTGGGTTCACTTCTTCCCCTTATTTGCAAAAGATTAAAACTTGATCCTGCCGTTGTCTCCGGTCCTTTAATCACTACCATCCTTGATATTTTTTCCCTTATTATTTATTTCAGTATATCTATTTTTTTTCTAAAACTTTAGTTTTTTCCTCACCTTTTATCATTTTTGTCGGATGCAAATCTTAAGAAAGCTTCTTTATTTGCGGTTGACAGAGCCCTTCTTTATGCTATAATCCCAGAAAATTAACCTGTAACAAGAGGGTAAGAGATGGATAGATATATTGCAGGGTTAGACCTGGGGTCAATCTCTGTAAATATGGTGATTATAAACCAAGAAGGTAAAATTATTTACGAGCAAGAATACACTCGTCATAACGGACAGCCCCTGGAAAAGGCAAGAGAGATTCTAAAAAAAATATATCCAACCTATCCCTTTAACTCAGTAGCAATAACCGGATCAAATGGTGAACTTTTAAGCAAAGAGTGGGAAGTTCCCTATTTTGAAGAGGTAATTGCCCAGGCAAAAGGAACCCACCATATTGACCCTTCCATAAGAACCATAATTGACATAGGGGGTATGGATGCCAAATTTATCTCTCTAAATAATCAAGGAGAGGTAATAGATTTCGGAATGAACTCCAGTTGTGCCTCAGGTACAGGGTCATTTTTGGATCAGCAAGCCAAAAGGCTTGAACTTGACATTGAAGAGGAATTTGCTAAAGAAGCGCTGAAATCCACCAATCCTGCCCGCCTTGCTGGGAGATGTGCTGTATTTGCCAAATCTGATATGATCCATCTCCAGCAAAAAGCCACTCCCATGAGAGATATAACCATGGGTCTCTGTGAAGCTCTGGTTAGAAGTTACCGTAGCAATATTGCCCGAGGAAAAAACTTTAAAGGACCGATTTCCTTTCAAGGAGGAGTTGCTGCTAATAAAGCAATGCTTGTAGCTTTCAGGAAAGTTTTGCAACGCGAGGATATTATAATCCTGCCCCATTTTTTCTCCCTGGGAGCACTGGGGGCAGCTCTTTTGCTGAGGGAAAAAAGAGAAGTTAATAATTTTAACCCGGATAAATTAAAAACCTCTATCAGGATAAAAGAAGAAAAAGGAGCTTTACCAAAACTTTCTTTTGATTTTGAAGATAAAAAGCTTTCTCGAGAACAAGAAAACTATGTATTTCTTAAAGATGAGGAACCTGTAGATGCTTACCTGGGAGTTGATGTGGGTTCGGTCAGCACAAATGTAGCTATTATAGATAGTAATAATCAGCTCATTGCCAAAAGTTACCTTCCTACTGCAGGAAAACCTATAAAAGCTGTTCAAGATGGACTGAGAGAGGTCAAGGAAAAAGTAGGGGAAAAAGTAAAAATAAGAGGGGTTGGAGTTACTGGTTCAGGAAGGTACATGATAGGTGCCTTTATAGGAGCCGACGTCATTAAAAATGAAATAACTGCCCAGGCTAAGGGTGCCCTTAATATAGATCCCGAAGTTGACACCATATTTGAAATTGGCGGTCAAGATTCAAAATACATCAGTCTGGATAGAGGAGTAATAGTTGATTTTACCATGAATAAGGCTTGTGCTGCAGGAACAGGATCATTCCTGGAGGAACAGGCTGATGAGTTAAAGATAAACATAAAAAAAGAATTTGAAAATATCGCTTTTACTGCTGAAAATCCAGCTGATCTTGGAGATAGATGTACAGTCTTTATGGAATCAGCTCTTTTTGAGCACCTCCAGAGAGGAGTTCCCATCCCTGATCTTGTTGCAGGTCTTGCCTATTCTGTAGCTTACAATTACCTTAACAAAGTGGTAGAGAACAGAAAAATAGGAGATAAGATCTTCTTTCAGGGAGGAACTGCCTGCAACAGGTCAGTTGTTGCAGCTTTTGAGAAAATATTGGGTAAAAAGGTAACAGTTCCTCCTCATAATGAAGTTCTGGGAGCAATAGGAGCAGCTATTCTGGCCAAGGAAGAGGTTAAAGGCCAAACCAGATTTAAAGGTTTTGGTTTAACTGAGGTTAAGTACAGGATAGATTCTTTTGAATGCCAGGATTGCCCGAATCACTGTAAGGTTAATCGTGTCCTGATTGAGGGAGAAGAAAAACCTCTCACTTACGGTGATAGATGTGATAAATACAGTGGCAAGGAAGGAGAAAAAAAAGAAAGGAAGATGCCAAACTTTTTCAAAGAAAGAGAGAGACTGCTTTTTGCCAGGTACTCATCTCAACGGAAAGACAGAAAAATTGGAATACCGAGAGCTTTGCATACATTTGAACTTTCCCCTCTGTGGGAGAGTTTTTTTACCGAACTTGGATTTGAGGTAGTTCTCTCCTCCAGAACTAATGACAGAATAATTCACAGGGGGATAGAACTGGCAGGTGCTGAGGTTTGCTTTCCTGTTAAGGTAGCTCACGGTCATGTAATGGATCTCTTGGAAAAAGGGGTAGATTACCTTTTTCTGCCCAGCATTATTGATTTTCCTCAAACTGACCCCCGTCTTAGCAAAACTTATAATTGCCCCTGGTCACAGGGTTTGCCTTATTTTATAAACTCTACCCTTCCACTTGAAAAATATTCAGTCTGTATTCTGCAACCAAAAATTTCCATGAGAGAAGGTATCGATAAAGCTTTAAAGGAGGTGGGAAAGGCACTTTTAAATGATACAGCAAAAATCAACAAAGCCATAAAGGTGGCCAGAAAAGTCCAGAGTAAATTTTACCAGGCTCTTCGAGAAAAAGGAGAATCTGTAATAAAGGGACTGGGAAATAAAAGGGCATTTGTTATAATTTCTCGTCCCTATAACGGATGCGACCCGGGATTAAATATGGACATTGCCGACAAGATGGCAAAATTGGGGATGCTGGCTATCCCTATGGATTTTCTTAATCTTGACCCCAGCATTATAGCTGAAGATTACCCCCATATGTACTGGAATTACGGGCAGAGAATTCTTGCTGCCGCCCGCTACATTAAAAAAACCACCAATCTTTACCCTATATACATAACCAATTTTGGATGCGGGCCAGATTCCTTTGTAGCTAAATTTTTTGAGGAAGAGATGGATAGACCTTTCCTGGAACTCCAGATAGACGAACATTCAGCAGAGGCAGGAATAATAACAAGATTAGAAGCTTTTCTGGACAGTATCCAGGGAAGGCCTTTTCAGAAAAAGAAAGTGATATATAGCGCCGGTCTACCTTCTTCAAGGAACGAGAGGGTGATTTACATACCTTATATGGATGACCATTCTTATGCCCTGGAGGCCGCCTTTGAAGCTCTGGGACAAAAGGCCGAGGTAATGCCAGTAAGTGATGACGAGTCAGTCAGGGAAGGACAGAAATATACAACAGGAAGAGAATGCTACCCCAGTATTTTAACATCAGGAGATATGCTGAAAATAATAAAGAGAAAAGATTTTGACCCTGAAAAAGTAGCTTTCTTTATGGGAACAGCTCAAGGGCCCTGCAGATTTGGACAGTATAAAAAATTTCAGGAGCAACTTCTAAAAAGATTGGGCTATCCTAATATTCCCATTATCTCTCTTAGCTCTGAAAACAGCTATTTTGGTTACGGTGTCAGGTTTACCAAACTTGCCTGGAACGGAATTGTAGCTATTGACATTCTTCGAAAGGTACAGCGAATAATCCGTCCTGATGAGAAGAACAAAGGTGAAACCAACAGAGTTTATGAAGAATACCGGGATAAGATACGTGAAGCTATAAGAGAGGATAAACCACTTTTGCCCATAATGAGAAAGGCAGCTCAAAGATTTAAGCAGATACAAAGGATAGATAATGATAAACCTGTTGTTACAGTTGTGGGTGAGATATATGTCAGGCATAACCCTTATAGTAATCTCTTCATTATAGATGAACTGGAAAAACTCGGCTTAAAAGTGGAACTTGCGTCAATGAGAGAATGGTTTCTGTATACCAACGAAATGCACAAAGAAAGCAGTTTAAAGGAAGGAAAATTCCTGGAATTTCTAAAAAACAGGATAAGAAACTTTTATCAGGAATTTATAGACAGGCGTCTTGAGGAACCTTTTAAAGAACTTATAGAAGGATTTGAAGAACCTGAGATTGAACATATACTGGAGCTGGGGGAAAGATATCTGCACCGCTCTTTAAGAGGAGAAGCTATCCTTTCTGTTGGAAAAACTTTAAGTTCCATCGAAAGAGGAAGAGATGGGGTTGTCAATGTAATGCCCTTTACATGCATGCCCGGTAATCTCACCGCAGCCATAACAATCCAGATAGAAAGAGATTTCCCTGAATTTCCCATATTATCCCTATCCTATGATGGGTCCCGCCAGGCCAATTACTTAAATAAAATAAGGACTTTTGTAGCTCAGGTAGAGGCTTACCATCAAAAAAAAGGAAAAGGAAAAATTTACTTTTCGTACAGATAACCCCCGGTTAATTCAAGGAGGAAAAATTGAAAGCAATACTAATTTACTCCAGTAAATTCAGGAAATTTGATAAGATTGCTGAGATGATATTTGCCACTCTTCAGAGCAAAGGTCACAGGGTAAAAAAAATCAAAGTAGAAGAGTCTACAAGAGCCCCAAGTCTTTTTCCCTATGACCTTGTATTTGTGGGCAGTCCTGTAGAGGGATTATGGGGAGGGAGGTTTTCGGAAAAGCTGGATGGATTTATTAAAAAATGTACAGGGCTGCAGGGAAAAAAATCCGCGGTATTCGTCTATCCCAAAGCTATAGGGACGGGTAAAGCGATGAAACAAATAATGCGTCGGCTTGAACAAAAAGGTTCTATAGTTATAGATTTTAGAAGCATAAAAAAAGAATCTGAAGCAAAAGCTTTTGCTGAAAAATTGGGGAAAAAATAATTTTTAACCAAAATGAAAAGGCAAGGCACTCTAAATGAGCTAAGAGAATGGATAGAAGAGTATAAAAAATATCTCATGAACCTGGGTGAGCTGGGGGATAAAATTGTGCAGGTTCTCATTTTAAGAGACAAAATAAATAACTTGATGCACAAACTGGAAGAAAAAGGAGCAGACCTTTCCGTAGAAAAATCAAAACTGGATACTCTGGATCATATAATAAAAGATGAACCCCAAACTGTATGGAAAAAATTAAAAGATTGCATTGATCCTGCTACTTACCGCGTTAAACAAAAAATACCCCCTTGTAACTGGTGGTGGTATCTTGATCAAATTATAAGAAATAAAAAAAAGCAGCTAATTAACAAATGGATAAAACGAACAGTAATAGGAGTCTCTTTCGTAACATGCCTCTATTTCATTTTTGTCTATGCCATTCCCAAGCCTGATCCTTACACTACCTGCATCCAGGAAGGAGAAAGACTCCTGCAGAAAGGAAAAATAAATCCCGCCCTTCAAACTTACCAGAAGGCTACCTACCTTAATCCTGAGAAGCCCTATGCCTATCTGATGGTGGGAGTTATTTATCAATTCTTAGGTGAAGATGAGAGGGCAAAAAAATACTTCAGAGAAGCAAAAAAAAGATATACATCCTCATACGATTTCCACTTAGAGCGAGGAACTATCTGGATGAAGCTGGGAAAGTTTAGTGCAGCAGAAGAAGATGCCAAACAAGCTCTCAAACTAAATCCTGCGAGTGCTGAGACTCATTTTCTGCTGGGAAATGCCTATGAAGCTCAAGACAAAATAGCCCAGGCGATTGCAGAGTTCAGTATCGTATCAGAGATGAAAACCGATCCCAAGCTCATAGTTATTGCCCGTTACAAGATCGGAATGCTTAGCTTAAAACAGGTATCTTCCTCTCCTGCATCTCGTTAATCC
>QMQA01000059.1 GCA_003648845.1 Candidatus Aerophobota bacterium | reverse complement strand
GTATTATAAAGAACTTTAATATCTTTTGTTTTTTGAGATCTGGTAAATCGACATAAGCAATATATAATCCACTAGCTACAGGTAACCCCTTTTCGTTTTTAAGATCCCATCTTAAGAACTGGCTATTCGGGTCGTCCTTTTCCAGTTTTCTGACCTCAATACCTGATAATGTAAATATTCTAATAGTCGCCTTTGCAGGTAGATGTGTGAAAGTCACATAATTATCATACATATTATCGGAAAGGGCATTATATGCATAGTATGGATTCGGGAAAACATTAATCTTCTTGACCGCTTCTTTAGCAAGTTCCTCACTTCCCAAAATTGGAGCTTTAGTTCTAAATACAAAAACATCATTTTCTGTATTAGGCTTTGTGGTTATAATTTTAATATGTTCACCAGCATGAGGAGGTCCCCAGAAGTAACCGTTCTCATCAAGCTCAGATGGGTCAGCGTATCCATCGACGTCTTTATACATACCAAAACATAATCTATTAACAGCAGGATATACAACACCCCATGGTCCATATCCTGGGGCCACCGTTCCATCATCAGTGCTTATATATGTCTCCACATCTTCAGGTTTATACTCAGCATTATCGTAAACATAAAGCAACTCATAACCAGGACCAAATACTCCCTCAAAAACTCTATCCCAGGTACCTGATTCATTCTGATCTAAAACACATACCGGCAACCGTGTTCGTGTTCCATCAAGATCTATCCTCCAGAAAGTAAGCGGTAAAAACGTCGGCTTGCCAGTAAGTGTATCCTGCAATACTTTATCTGTATAATAATCCCACGCCAAAGTACTATCGGAATCTGTAAAAATAATTTCATAATCCTTCGGTGTCATCAATCCGAACCTATCAACTCTTGATAAGTCAAAATTCGGGGAAGATTCCTGTATATAAAATGTCGGCCAACCTTGCGATCTACCATAGTTATTCAGGCTTCCCCATAAGTTAGAGTCATATATTTCTCCTGTTTCTGGATCTAACTCAACAATAGCTTTTATACCTGGCTCAGGTCCAGCAACAATTACCTGAACTCCATCGAATATTGGGGCATCATTTCCCTCACTCACATTTGTCACCTGAGGTTGATTAGAAACGACCACCTCATTAAGATTAGAATCCAAGACACTCCATACTATTTTCCCATAAAGTTCTGAAGTAGTATCAGTCACTTCTGAAAAATGGATTTCATATGTGTGCCCAGTGACCAAATATGGGTCTATTACTTTAACCCTTACCTGCCCATCACTTGGGCCCTCTTTATGTTCAACAGATACTTCCTCTTCAGGTAGATAGGATACCTCATCACCGGGCTTGGGTTCTTGAACAGTAACAGCAATTGCTGTTAGAGGTGATTCAAGGGCTTTATCTTCTATTAAAGATGGCTCTGGGTTATAATTATAAGCAGTAACTGCAAAATAATACGTATTCCCTTCATAAAGAGGGAGTGATGTAATATAATCTTTTTCTATAACTATATACCTTTGGACACCTCTATCAGAACCAAATTGGACAGGGACAATAACTTCCTCACCGAACTCTGGTAAAAACTTCTTACCATATACTTTTTTCACTCCATTTACTTTATCAAAAGTCGCTATTAAAACCGCCTCATCTTTACTTGCACTTCTACTTGGTAATTGGTAAACATTATATCCTTCGAATGCATATCCTGCAATCTCTGTTTCCTCGGTAGCTTTTACTGCTTCCTCATCAAACCCCCAGTTCAACACAATAGAATTTTCGAATGGTATTGCTTTTACATTAGGAGGAGAAGGAGCTTTCGGTATCCCTGCAAACCCCTCATCATACAGCTTTTGGGCAACAAGATCTGTTGTCTTAAGATCAGTTACAGAACTCAATCTTGAATCACCAAGTCCACCAATTATTGCTACAACTATGTCCTGAGTATCACCAGGTGCAAATGTAAATGGGCCGGAACACAGAGCCATTCTTCTATCGCCAGGTGGGAAATTTTTACCAGTTCCGTCAACATCTCCCTCACCTGTAACAGGATCTCCTGCTAAAGGAAACTTAGTAGTACCAAGATTGGGGTCATTCCCTACATACCATGGCTGAGGATTCTCGATATCATCAAATGGTTTATATCCCCTTAACATATTATACCATTGTAAGGTTCCGGTATAATCACCAAGGTCAGGATCATTAATATCAGAACCAGCAGAGAACCATGCAAAAGTGGTCATCGGTAAATTTATGAAACCTGGTCTCTTCTTAAACTCAAACAAACCGTAATCTTCCGCATCATCTATACCATTTTTATTTAAGTCCTGTCCCGCAACACCGGGTACCAGCGGTCCCTGGAAAAAATCATAACCAATTGCAGCTGGTGCTAGACCAAATGCATCGAAACTATTATCTGTTTCATAGCCATTATATGCATATCCAATTCCGAGAGTAGTATCACATCCCAAAAGATCATCTCCAGCATCCCCAACATCAGGATCACACCATTGGGCTACATAAGCATTCTCAACCGTTTTACCCGATTTATTAATTATTCTATACCTTTTAAATATTAACTGACCCAGTCTTGCTCCAGGCTGTGCATAAGCCCAAGCAGTTACTTGTATTTCTATTCCTATTGGATCAGAACCGTATAAAGCTTTAGAAGCTGCTTTATCCATATCATTACATACAAACCATACAACCTGATCAGCATTAGCAATACCTGGTTCATCTACATCTGAACCATCCCATACACCATTGCCATTTTTATCAATAAACGGTGCACCGAGGTCTCCTGGCCAATTTTCCCAATCTTCAGCATACTGTTCCATAATAGCTTTTGTCATATCTTCTGTAACGTCTTTTGGATCTATCATATTTAATTCTGCTGCATCCTGAACAAGCTGGCTATGGGTTAACGTCTTATAATCAGGTCGAATTCTCCATATTTTTACTCTTTCATCATCCCTACTTACTGGCCCAGATTCAGTAATCCAACCTGCCACTGTTCCTGTAACGTATGTCTGACCTACCACTCTGGGAGAACCATCAACAAGGCCACCGATTATAAATCCATCTTCAAAAATCACACCTGCAGTACCCCGAGGATAAATTCCTCCAGACGTCCCATCTGGCTTAATGCCGGACTTACCATCATAATACATCCAGTAGCTCCAGTTACTAATATTTGACAATGTCCTTGTTACCCTTGTCAATAGTATTTTTGATAAATAATTCTCATACAAATTAGTATTCTTATTTGCGGGCTTTGCATATATCGCTACTGTCAATGTCGATATTGTCAACAACATTGTAAATATTTCGCCTATTCTCTTCATATTATTACCTCCCTCTACATTTTATATTATAAAGTCACCTTAATACCAAAATGAATCTGCCTTGGAGAACCATAAAGCTGAGCGCCGACCCTATCCCAGTATGCCTGCCCGTTATCCAGGTTAATAACTCTGTACATCTCTACATATTTTTCTCCACCGTAAGCATCTATAGTGGTTTGAGATTTGACTGGGTCACTCAAGAAACCATCATCATCAGACGTACCAGTATTCCAGAATACATTTATAACATTCTTTCTATTTGTTAAGTTATTAACTATTACATAGAACGTTGCTTCAATTTTCCCCAATTTAATTGTCTTATCAATTCTTAGGTCAGTAAAAAATGTCCATGGGGTAACTGATGAATTAATAGGTTCTAATGGCCACCTGTCTCTTGTATCAAGCATGTAATCAACTCCAGCAACATATGGATCAACTTGCCCACCAGCAGGGACTGTCACATATGTATATGGATGCCCACTACTAAACTGGAATAACAAATTAATTCCTAATCCTGAAAGAAAAGGACCACCTTCCCCCACATTATATCGATAGTCCAAATTGATGGAACCAGAATGTCTCTGAGAATATTCTAGTGGCCTTACTATCGTTGGCATCTGTGAGCTAAAATACAATGCACCATGAGCAGATGTACTCGTAGATTGAGTACCTTCAGCATCCGTATAGGTATAGTGTATCTGTGCTAAAATATGATTCCATCTTCTAAGATTAAATCTTACTTCAAGCCCCTTGTGAGTTGCAAAATCACCATTTACAAGACGGTCATAATAAGTTGTCAAAGTCGATACAGGTGTTGATGGCAGTTGTTTTACAACCTGCACCAGACCCTTCACATTTTTATAAAAACCGGTAATATCAATGCTTGCAAATCCTCCAATAGCCTGTCTGAAACCAATCTCGTAAGATGTGGTTTTGATGGGATCGAGACCAAATCCGATAGGATTAATATAATAGTATCCACCCTGAACAATTTGACGCCCAAAAGTATAAGTGCTGAAATACATATTCCAGAAGCTGGGCATTTGGTAAAATTTACCATATTGTGCATAGAAAACAGTTGCTTCAGTAACCGGAAAAGATAAACCTATTCTTGGACTTATTATCAATTCAGGATCTTTCTTTTTCCACGCAGAATCAGCTAACATGACAGCGGTTCGGATAACGGGCGGGCTCGCGGGATTTATTAATTCTCTATCATCAGTATCAAAATAATCGACCCTAACTCCAGCGTTTATAATTATATCATCATATTCCATTTTATCATTAATATAAAAAGCAATTTCAACAGGACGTCTCGGACTGTCAACATACCCAAGCAATGTGTCTCCAGAAGAAGTATAATAATATTTTTTATCATTTATCTCGTTACCGTAAATGTCATAACCATAAGCATCAACACCTCCGTTCTGAATCCACACGTCCGCTGGAACATTTTCTATACTTCCATATGTTTCAAAACTATAGGTCCCTGGTTCAGCTGTGTATATCATAACAGATGGTCCAATGTCAAAATATCTCACTGTCCAAAATCTGGAATCCATACCCACTTTTAATTCATGATGTATCCCTATCTGTGACACAAAATCACTAGCTATGCCATAATAATCTTCTTTCCTCTTGAAATAAAAATTATTAGGCGCTCCATATCGTTCAAACGGAAATCCATGGAAAACATAATTGTATTTTGGTCTCCATGCATCTCTATAAATAACCTTACCATCAGTATATTCTGCTACAGCCGTACTATCATACCATTTCTTCCAATCATGACCAAACCAGCTGTCACCTCTTTCCCTTTTATGAGCAAATCTGGACAATCTCAATTCAAAATAGGTATTCTTCTTTATCATCTTTGTTGCCTTAAAAGTCAATAGAGAAGAATTCAAATCATTATACGGAACCCTATCATTTAGAATATCTAAAAAACACCTACTACCATCTTCCACATCATATCTCCTATCAGTATATGCAAATCCAAGATCTAACTTTACAGTTGGTAAATCATAGGTTAACGTACCATTTAATGTCAATCTTTTATCCTTTTCATGGGGTGTGTAACCACCAGGATATTCGACTGATACTGTATCTCTCTGATCAACAGGAGTCTGAGGATTCATATCTACAAGGTTCTCAAACTTAAAGCCCTTATTAAATCTCACTACTCTATCAAAAAGGTCAACATATTCCCCACCGAGGAAAAATCTCAGCTTTTTAGTTAATAATGGACCACCGATCGTAAAAATTCCTCTCTTATGACCATATGAATACGTATTTAAAAACTTCTCTCCCTTCTTGGGATCTTTAAAACCATCTGTTCTCAAGTCAATTGACGCCCGAAATTTGGAAGGACCACTCCTTAACTGCATCGATACAATACCTGAATTAGCTCCTCCAACATCTGCAGTATATCCCCCAGTTAATACCTGCAGCTCCTCCAATGCCTCTGGTATTACATATACAACCTGCTGATTTGTATTAGGATCAACAGTGGGTACACCATTTAAGAAATACTTTACTTCATCTGCTCTACCACCCCTTATATGGATTTCACCATTCTGATATACTACACCAGCCATTGTTCCTATAATATTTTCTATATTTCTTATTGGTATATTCTCCAGCTCCTTCCCCGTTGCAATTGACATACTGTAAGTTGCACTTTTTTGTACTAATGGCCTCTGTGCAGTGACAACAACTTCCTTAAATTCAAGGGTTGTCCTCGAAAGCTCAAAATTAATTTCCGTTGTCAGGTTAGCTATTACTCTCACATCCCTCACAACCATTGTTTCATAACCAATGAAACTTGCCTTCAGTGAGTAGACTCCTGCTGGAACATCCAGAATGATGTAGTACCCATTTTCATCAGTAGCTGCCCCAAGATTATATCCCTCAACAATAACATTCACTCCCGGAAGTGGTTCACCTGTTTCTTTATCCACAACCTTACCTGAAATCTTTCCGACTGTCCCTGCCGCATGCACAAATAGAGGAATCAAAAAAATAATAAATACTAATAAGGTCATCCTTTTCATTTTAACCCCCGTTTATTTTTTTAACTCCAGTTTTTTACCTCCCCAAAATATATTAACATAAATAATTAGTTATCCCCTCATTCTTACCTTGAAACATACTCTTTACTTCACCTAAATAACTGAAAACTTCCACCTACTTATACTTTCTTTTACTACTCACTCCCCACTTTAGAAAAGTATAACATATACAACCCATTTGTCAAGATTTTTTTGAGGGAAATTTGACCACCCCACGTTTTACCCCCGATCTAACGATAGCTGCTCAAATCTGCATGATAAACAGTTCTTAAAAGCCCCAACAACTACAGATTAACAATCGCTGATGCAAAGAACGTATCTGGGTGTATAATAGTAACCACAACAATCACAAACATCGTCTGTAAGCTATAAAATTTCCTACTCTGTTTTAGAGTAACATTATGACTCTTAAACATTTCAAGAGCAATATATGGAACAAAATGTGTCTTGGGCTTCACCATATGCCCATTTAGCCTATTAAAATAGTTTTGAAATTTACTCTGTACATATACTCTTTGCAGATTCACTTCGGGTTTCTTCCTTTTTTTGTTTTAATTATCACCTGTAAAAAGGAACCCTTTTTTAAGAATCTTATCACTATATCTCTCCACATATCAAATGCTTATGCATAAATAATACGATTTCCTTATAGGGAGACCGGACCAAAAACAAACGGTTTCTCATCTCTCCCTTCCTCCAACTTATTATTTACTCCTCAGTTGTCTCACTTCCCATTCCAAAATAAAATATAATACACATAG
>QMQA01000058.1 GCA_003648845.1 Candidatus Aerophobota bacterium | reverse complement strand
TAAATTTATTTTTCCACCTATTTAATGAATATTCGCTCCGTCCTATTTTAAAATGCTCTGTATCAGAAGTCAAACAAGTTTAAGGGAATATCCTCTCACCACTCAAAGGATCAAAAATTACCGCTTTATCCAAGGAAAAACATAAGGGTAACAAATCGCTTTCTCCTAATCTTAAAAATGGATCCAGGGCTGCAACAAGAGTCTGGTTTCCCACCACAAGATAAACCAGAAAGTGGGAAAGAGTCATCCCTGTGGAAAGAACCCTTCCTTTGAGCCAACCCATAAGAGGAGATCTATCAGCCTGGTCTTTTAACTTAATATTCTCAGGACGGATTCCCAGAAGTAACTTCCTTCAGAGATATTCCTTTTTAAAAGAAAAACTTTGGGGATAAAATTTTTTTACAACACCATTTACCCGAACTGTACTCATCCTTTGTCATTCATATATTTTTGTATTTAAACAGGATAAGACCATCCCTTTTGAACTTCTTAATCATATTTTTTCTACAGGATTTATTTTACATTCTTAAAGTTAAATCTTTTTTCTTTGAAAAGCCTTATACAAGCATCAACTACTTCACTATCATAAAGCTTTTCTTTATTTTTATTGATCTCCTCAAGTACCTTGTCTACGCCCAAAGCATCTCGATAAGGCCTGCGAGAGGACAATAGCCTCAACAACATCAGTCACAGCTAAAACACGAGCCTCAAGAAGAATTTCGCCACCCTTTAAAAATGGGAAAAACTCGAAAAAAACCTATTTCAGATGCAGGAAAATGCAGGTTAATAAGAAGCGAAGTTAAGAAAGAGAAGAATACCCCTCTTGGCGCTTTAAAGCCTTATTTGGGGAGTATTTTCAGGTATACCGGGACAGGTGGTCTCCCAAATACTTTCCAACAAGTATCTTCAAATCTGGCGGAGAGGGAGGGATTCGAACCCTCGGGAGAGCTTTTGGCCCTCCACACGATTTCCAATCGTGCACTTTCGGCCACTCAGTCACCTCTCCATATTTTGTGGCGGAGGGGCTGGGACTCGAACCCAGACAGGCGCTATGCCCTTCACCGGTTTTCAAGACCGGCTCCTTGCCTATTCGGACACCCCTCCAGTTTCACTATTTATAATATATATAATTTTTTGCCCAATTGCAATATCTTTCCACTGAAGATTTAGAATCTCGTTTAGCCTCATACCAGTATTTAAGGCCACAATTACAATAGGTTTCAGATAGCCGGAGCACTCGTTTATTAACCTTGCCATTTCATCCTCTGGTAAATATCTAATGATTTGATTATTCTCTTTATAGAATTTTACTTTTCTAACAGGATTTTCTGTAATTTTACCCCACTGGATTGCTTTATTAAAGATGGCTTTGAGGCAAGCTATTTCTCTTTTACTGTAGCTGGTTTTACTTTTTCGATTCGTTCTTTTTTATACTTTTCTATATCTAAGGGTGTTATCTCATATAGCTTTTTCTCCCCGAAGAAAGCTTTAAGGTGGTTAACAAGCTGGACATCTCTCTGCCAAGATCGCTTATTTGGCTTAGAGTGAAATTCAATAAACTCATCAGCAAAATCTCTAAATTTTATCTTTTCTTGTTTTTTCTTATCTAAGAATTTATTCTCAGCAACCTCTATTTTTCTTTTAGATAAAGTTTGTTCAGCTTGCCTTTTGTTGGGACCAACTGCCTCCCTATGTCTTTTACCAAACTGATCATAATAATCAATGTACCAAATTTTACCACGTTTATAAATACCCACGCTAATAAATCCACTACCTATTTTTTATAAAGAGAGTAAGAATATCTCAGCCGGGATGAAGTATAATGAGCTTTTGCCAACTCTTTCTTGACCATAAAGATTTTTGGTAATAAGAAATGCCTTATCCTTTTTAAATTTTCTCATGAAATTCTTTAAATTATCCTTATCATTTTCACGTATCCGGTTTTTATATTTTGCCTCCACAGGGATAATTTCTTTATCTGAGATGATAAAATCAACCTCATCATTTGGTTTCCAATAGTTGAGCTTGGCATCGTTTTTCTTACAAAATAAAAAGAGAGCAATTCCAATGAGATTTTCAAATATGAAGCCCAGATTATCCTCTTTTACCTCATAATCTTTAAGAATAGCATTTCTTAAACCCTGATCTATAACAAGAAATTTCTTTTTTGCTTTTATTTGTTCCTTAATACCCGCAAATTTTAAGATCTCAGCTATAAGATAGGAAGATTTAAGAAACTCTATGTAATTAATAAGGGTTGATCGGTCAAGTTTTACAACGTCATTTATCGTCTCGTATGAGAGCAGTTTGCTCTGGTGAACAGCGATAAAAGCAAATACTTGCTCAAGGATTTTTACATTTCTTATCCCAAAAAGACTTGCTATATCCTCATAAATTGCCTTCTTTGGAATATCCTCAATTAACATTGTAAACCAACGCAGCTTTGCGTCAGACTGATTTTTTATCTTAAACCATTCAGGAAACCCTCCTACACTCAAGTATTCTTTAAAAGTGTTTTTTAAATTATGTTGGATTCTTCTCACTTCAAATTCATTAAGTTTCAGAAGCTCTTGATAATCGATCCTTTCTACTTTTATCCCGGAAAATTTTGCAAACTCAAAAAAATTTAAAGGAAACATCTCTATTTCGAAAGTTCTGCCACGCAGAAATACATTTGCCTCCTTTTGTAAAGAAGTGCTTGATGAACCAGAGAGAATAAATTTTAGATCCTTCTCTCTATCGTAAAATGCCTTTATCCACTTATACCATTTATCAAATAAATGGACTTCATCCAAAAATATATATTTTTTGCCTGACAAAGCGATATTTTCTAAAAAATAGTCAACGATATCTTTTAAAAGATTATCAGAATAAACAGAAAGCGAAGGGTCATCTAGGGAATAATAAAGCACATTTCTTGGATTATGGCCATTTTTGATCAAATGCTCAATAGTCTGTTTGATTAAGACACTTTTGCCAACCCTTCTTGGACCAATAAGTATGCTTATCCTCGGATTTTCTAATTCCTTTTTTAGAATTTCAAATTGTTCCCGTTTTAATGGATATAATCTTGCTTCTTTAACAGAATTCGTGAACCACCATTCATTTATTTTTTCAAGCTCAGCCCTAAACCCCAAACTGTCCCTTATCATCCTGTCTCCTTTAATATTGTGGATTATAACCAACAATAATTATACTAAAAATGCTGTTCATAGTCAACATTTCGGTCTACAATGACAAACCTTCTTATTGACACATCCGGCAATAACTAATGATCTTATTGATGGATAGTGAGCAATGTGTTTGGGATTGAAAAGGGCTTTTTACCTGACTTAAGATGAGGGATTCTTCTTTGATTAACCCACAAAATAGTACTTTGTTTTACCCCGCACAGAGGAGAGGTCTCTATTCTCTTTCGTTCACTTGTTTCCGGGATCATTGTGCACCCCCCAACGGTACTTGCCAATCCCAACTAACGTATAGGGTCCCGGGCTTCGCACAATAGATGCAGTACTGCAAAACTATGGAGCTGGACAGCACCCGTCATGGAAAACGCAGGGAAACAACTCGTGCCGTTAGCGGCTTGGAGATGGTCTTCACAAAGCTACCCACCTCAAAAGTAACAGGGACACCTGGTTTGGCATTCACCACCAGAATACCAGGCAGAGTTGCACTTATCCGGCCGCCGGTAACGCTCATGCCAGTCGCTATTTCAGGCATCAGGGCGCTACCTGAGGCGTTGGTCAGTACGACAATCAGGCGCTCGTCTTCGATGGTAACCTTCGGAGCCTGGCGCATGATGACGAAATAGTTATAAGTCTCCAGCGGCTTGCCATCGACATTGGCTTCGGCTTTGACCAGGTAGGCACCATCGTTGATGTCCTCAGGGAGTAGTTCCCAACCATCCACCTCTACCCCCATGCCACCGGCGCTCTGGATTGTGGTCTGTCGCACCACCTCATCGACAGCATTGTAGACAGTTAGTTTCACGTCAAGACCTTCGAGGGCGGTCTCGCGGTAGTCCTGCCCGAGCTTTTCCCGCCGGAAGGCAAAGACCCAGAAGCGGGTAGGAAATAGCTCCATCCCGTACCACTCAGCACTGTATCGCGGTACTACCGCCAGATACTCGCCCGTTTTTCCGGCGATGTTGGCCACCGGCTGGGAAAACAGCCACTCGCCAGGGGACTGACCGTCTATCTTCTTGCCAGCAGCCGCCTCATTGAGAACGGCGCTGTAAGCCTCACGGGAAATATCTACGCTTCTTGTGGTACGATAATGGTCCAGTATGCCTGCATTCACCCGCTTCAGGAAATCACGGTCAGAGTCGGCAGAGAGGACGTCGATAAGCAGGAGTAAAGCACTGGTAGCATTACCATCAACAATGGTGCGGTTCCACTTCTCGCTATCGCGTGGCACACCGTTCAATACCTGGTAACCGATATTAGCCTCCGTGTCATAGGTCGCTACAAGGCCGAAGGCAGGGAATCCCAGTGCATCTTGATTGGCCAGCGCCTGTCCGGCGAGAGCATGGGCTTCCCATATCCATTGGCCAAAGGTGAAACGGATAATATCCTCACCAACATCATAAAAGAGGTGTGTCGTCTCATGCTGGTATGATTCATCCAGCTGAGCATAGGGCGGCTGGTCTGGGGGTTGCTCCAGGATATTAGCATTGAGAAGGACCGTGTTTGTCCTGGCATCCCAGCCCCAGCTTGTCGCATTAGCATCGTATTTCCAGGTAACACCATCAGCACCGATACTGAAAGGCTCACCCAGATATTTGACCAGAAAGGGGTAGGTCCGAAGAAAACTGTCCACAGCCCGCTGGTTGCCACCGGGTATCTCGCCCTGGACGTTTATCTTCAGAGGGGTCACCTGCGGCGGGACTGGTGGCACATACACCGGTGGCGGCTCCTGTCCAGGAGGAGGTAGTGATTCCTCCTGTGGGGGCTGCGGTGGCGGTGGTGATGGAGTTGGCATGGCTGGTGTGGTAGCTATGGAAAGTGGATGTTTTAATCCTAAGAGCAAAGGGAGTATCTCAATAAAGTCTCTTTCCATAACTTGGAGCTGAAACTTCAATGGCTTCAGCCTTTGTCCAGCCGGCTGGGCTTCTCCTATAGCGCAGAACATTAAATACATAGCCCAAATTACCACTGCCACAACAACAGGTCTACTCTTGCACCTTCTCATTGTCTCCTCCTGTTATAAATTATAACTTACCCTGGTGTTTTTTCATGGAAGGCATCCTGTTTGAATCTTGAAAGCAGCTACAAAACAATGTTTTTTTCTGCCCGGACAGATCCTCTAATAAAGCAATTTCAGCGAAAGCTGCATCAGTTCGGGGGCAACCACCCTTCCCCTAACATACTTTACCCTGCACCCACAAGCTATATTACTGCCCTTTTCCTTTATGTCAACCAATCAGGTCCAGTTTCCCGAAAATTTTCACTGATGGACTTTAGGAATGGAAATGTAACAATGAATAGATTTCGGGGTAAAAATTCTGAGACATAGTTGATTTCTTAAAGAGAAATCTTGGAAGGAAAAGGTATGCTGGCAAGGCAAAAAATACTCTCCTCTTTTACAGAAAAGTATTTGACCAGATTTGGAAGATTTTTTTAAACGTATACAGATGGACTTCTCTGCATCTTTTGGGTTGCCCAGGAGAATTTTCCTATAGTTAATTTTCCTCCTTTAAGGGTTGATCTTCTCTTGCAAAATTCCCTTATGGTTAGAGGGGAATTTTTTGTTGCTTTCAAAAACATGCAAAGGTTAAGGAGAGATAATTTTGGAGAAATTAGGATTTTTTTCAGGAAACTGGAGGCGTGCTATTGAAAAAAGAGAAATGGAGCACTATATTCCAGAAAAGAGAGAGAAAAAGAAACTCAACAAGTTCCTCTATGATCAAAAAGAGGAAGCTAAGAAACATCATGGAATGCCACGAGCAGGATACAGAGATAGGTGGAAAGTTTCTATCCAGGTATTTATGAGCTTTATTGTGACGGACTTAATAATATGAGTCAACAACAGAGATTTTGCAAAAATAGAGGAAAAACCGGAAAAAATGAAAAGGAAAATGGACTTCTTCTATTCCTTTATTCTCAAAAAATCCTTCTTAGAGAAACAGAGCGAAAATAGGGTAATTTTTCAGAGCTCTCTAAAACCTCAACAAGAAGGATCATCTTCCAGATAGTGCTCAAATTTAAACTTTTTCTCCATAAAAAGCTTTACACAGGCATCTACTACATCAGGATCGTAGAGTTTACCTTTATTGGTTTCAATCTCCTCCAGTGCCTTATCTACGCCGAGAGCAGGTCTATAAGGCCTGTGCGATGACATAGCCTCAACAACATCTGCTACCGCTAAGATGCGTGCCTCCAGGATAATATCTTCTCCTGATAGACCCTGGGGATAACCTGAACCATCCAGTCTTTCATGATGCTGAAGGATAGCCAGAGCAAGTGGCCAGGGAAACTCTACATCTTTTAACATATTGTAACCGTATTGAGGGTGAGTTTTAATCATTCCAAATTCTGTCTCGGTTAACCTGCCAGGCCTGGTAAGGATCTCGGCAGGTACATAAATCTTGCCGATGTCGTGAAGAGTTGCAGCCATATAGACCCCTTTGATCTGTTCCCGGGGAAGATTCATCTCTTCAGCTAAAGCACGAGACAGGCTTGCTACCCTCCTTTGATGACCGGATGTATAAGGATCTTTTGCCTCCACTATTTTTGCTATAGTCCAGATAATCCCTTCGGTTGTTCTTTCCAGCTCCTCAACAGTTTTCTCAAGTTCTTTTTCCAACCTTAAAGACCTTATACCAATAGCAATATCTAATGCTGCCTCTTTTAAAAATTCAACTTCATCACCCTGGAAAGCATCTTTTTTCTCAGAGTAAATATTAAGGATACCGACCACCTCTCTTTCGTGCAATAAAGGAAAAACTGCACTTGAGTTATACCCCCTTTTTAAAGCCTCTTTCCTCCAGGGAGAATATCCGGGATCATTTTCTATATCATTTACAATGAAAGGCCTTTTTTCTTTAATAGCCATACCTGTAGGTCCCATACCATACTTGGACTCATCCCATCTAATCTCAACCGAATAAGGATACTTCTCTTCAAATCCTGCATGGGCAACAGGCCTCACCCTGAAGGTTTCTTTTTCTACAAGTCCTATCCAGGAAAACTTAAAGTGCTCAATTTCTTTTACAAAAGTCTCACAAATCTTTGTAAAAAGCTCGGATTCTGTTTTAATTTCTTT